>CABQNA010000089.1 GCA_902465425.1 uncultured Collinsella sp. | reverse complement strand
CGTTTTTAACCATGTCAACTGAACCTAGTTCAGTTTGGTTGATTTCCGATCTCAGCCGAACACATTGAGCGGAAAGGCCGTTCCCGCAGTCAGTCGAACGTCCCCGGTGCCCTTCTCAGGCCCCGGGGACGGCATTTTCCCAGTTGAAGGAACGGTGGAGATGTGTTTCGATGGGTCAGATTCGTGTCGTTCCGAAAAGACCGTGAACCTTTTGTGGGACACGCGGCGCCGTGGTACCATAGCCGAGTTTGTTGTCTTGGTCGGAAACCAAGACGCCTTATGCGCTGATCGGTAACCAGCGCCTGACCAATAAGGAGTCCTACCATGAAGCAGGGTATCCATCCCCAGTATGTCGAGTGCACGGTGACGTGCTCCTGCGGCAACACCTTCAAGACGCACGCTACCGTGTCCGAGATGAAGGTCGAGCTTTGCAACGAGTGCCACCCGTTCTACACCGGCCAGCAGAAGTTCGTCGACACCGGTGGACGCGTCCAGCGCTTCGCCGACAAGTTCGGTGGCGCCGCTGCCGCCCAGCTCAAGAAGGCCGAGGAGGCCAAGGCTGCCAAGGCCGCCAAGGCTGCTGAGGCCGAGGCCGCTCGCAAGGCCGCCGCTGAGGCTAAGGCCGCCGAGAAGGCCAAGCGTGCTGCTAAGTTTGCCGAGGAGGCTGCCAAGCAGGCCGCCGAGGCTCCCGCAGAGGCTCCCGTCGAGGAGGCCGCTGCCGAGGCCGAGACCACCGAGGCTGCTGAGTAAATAGCTCGCCGCGGAAACACTCGCATTCATGGCATGAGGGCCGCGCATCCGTTTGGGTGCGCGGCCCTTTTTCTTTTTAAATTAGTGCAAACTAACCTGTCCCCATGGCACCACATGGCGGAGAGGCGGCGTTTGCCCAGATAGACCTGCCAAAATTAACCTGTCCCATTGTGGCAGGTTGGTCGTAGTTATTACGTGGCGGTCGAGCTCGACCGTATAGGCCGCGCCTTGTTTGGCTAAAGTACAATCATCTGTGTTTAACTCGTCCGCAGCTGCACGGCGTGGGCGATGGCCAAAAAGGAAAACCACATGGGATTCATGTCAAAGCTGCTGTCCTTTGGATCCGATAAGGACCTTAAGCGCTACTACAAGATCGTCGACCAGATCAACGGTCTTGAGCCCCAGTTTGAGAAGATGACCGAGGAGGAACTCCGCGCCCAGACCGATAAGTTTCGCGAGCGTTACGCCAACGGCGAGTCGCTCGACGACATGCTTCCCGAGGCCTTTGCCACCGTGCGCGAGGCTTCCAAGCGTATCACGGGCATGCGCCACTTTGACGTACAGCTCATCGGCGCCATGGCGCTTCATGAGGGTCATATTGCCGAGATGAAGACCGGCGAGGGCAAGACGCTCGTCTCCACCTTGGCTGGCTACCTCAACGCTATTGCCGGCAAGGGCGTGCATGTCGTTACCGTCAACGATTACCTGGCAAAGCGCGACTCCGAGTGGATGGGCCGCATCTACAAGTACCTGGGCATGACCGTTGGTCTGCTCCAGAACAACATGCCGCTCGAGCTCAAGCGTCCGGCCTACCAGGCAGACGTCACCTACGGCACCAACTCCGAGTTCGGCTTTGATTACCTGCGCGACAACATGGTTACCCGTCCCGAGCAGCGCGTGCAGCGCGGCCACAACTACGCCATCGTCGACGAGGTTGACTCCATCCTGATCGATGAGGCCAGGACGCCGCTCATTATCTCGGGCGCTGGCACTAAGTCCGCCAGTACCTACAAGGACTTCGCGCGTGCCGTGCGCGGCCTTGAGCGCGGCGAGGACGTCTCGCACGACATGCTCACCGCCACCGAGGACGTCGAGCCCACGGGCGACTATGTCATGGACGAGGCCAAGCACACCATTGCCGCCACCGAGCGCGGCCTTAAGAAAATCGAGCGCCGCCTGGGTATCGATGACATCTATGCCGATCTCTCCGGCCAGCTGGTCAACCACCTGCAGCAGGCGCTGAAGGCCCAGTACATGTTCCACCGCGATAAGCAGTACGTGGTCACCAACGGCGAGGTCAAGATCGTCGACGAGTTCACCGGCCGCATTATGGAAGGCCGCCGTTACTCCGAGGGCCTGCACCAGGCCATCGAGGCCAAAGAGGGCGTGCTCGTACGCGAGGAGAACCAGACCCTGGCCACCATCACCCTGCAGAACTACTTCCGTCTGTATGACAAGCTCTCCGGCATGACCGGCACGGCCATGACCGAGGACGCCGAGTTCCGCGAGATCTACAAGCTGCCCGTCGAGGTCATCCCCTCCAACAAGCCCGTGCAGCGCGTGGACCACGAGGACCTGGTGTACCGCACCATTCAGGCCAAGTACAACGCCGTTGCCGACGACGTCGAGCGTCGTCACGCCAAGGGACAGCCGGTCCTGGTGGGCACCGTCTCCATCGAGAGCTCCGAGAAGCTGTCCGCCGCCCTTACCAAGCGCGGCATCGCGCACGAGGTCCTCAACGCCAAGCATCACGAGCGCGAGGCTCATATCGTTGCCCAGGCCGGACGCTACGGCGCCGTGACCATCGCTACTAACATGGCCGGTCGTGGTACCGACATCCTGCTGGGCGGCAACCCCGACGAGCTGGTGCGCGAGCGCCTTGAGTACGAGGGCCTGACCATGGAGGACGTGACGCCCGAGCAGCTCGAGCAGTTTAACGCCGAGGCCAAGGAGACTTGCAAGGCCGAGCGCGAGCGCGTGCTTGCCGCCGGCGGCCTGACCGTTATCGGCACCGAGCGCCATGAGTCCCGTCGTATCGACAACCAGCTGCGCGGCCGTTCCGGCCGTCAGGGCGATCCGGGCGAGACCCAGTTCTACCTGTCGCTCGAGGACGACCTCATGCGCCTGTTCGGCGGCGACAAGATGGACCGCGTCTCCAAGATGATGGTCACGGCCGACATGGGCGACGACATGCCCATCCAGCACAAGATCATCTCCAAGGCCGTCGAGAGCGCCCAGCACAAGGTCGAGAGCATCAACTTCTCCATGCGTAAGAGCGTCCTTGAGTACGACGACGTCATGAACAAGCAGCGCCAGGTCATCTACGCCGAGCGCAATAAGATTCTGGACGGCAAGGACCTGACCGACCACATCACCGAGGTCATGCACGATACCGTGTACCGTTGCGTGCAGGAGTTCTGCACCAAGGACAGCCACGAGGGCGAGCGCGACCTGGAGGGCCTGCGCAAGTGGGTTGTGGAGCTCACCGGCCACATCGATACGCCGAAGTTCCCCGACGAGGATTATGAGGCTCTGGCTGCCGATGTCCTGGCTTACGTAGAGAAGTGCTACAACATGAAGGCCGAGCGCTTGGGCGAGGACCTGATGCGCGAGCTCAACACCCAGGTCATGCTGCGCGTCATCGATACCCGCTGGATGAACTACCTGCAGGAGATGGACTACCTCAAGACCGGCATCGGCCTGCGCGGCTTTGGCCAGCGCGACCCGCTGGTTGAGTACAAGACCGAGGCCTACGGCGCGTTCCAGATACTCGTCGATACCATGTATGAGGATTACCTGCGCACGGTTCTGCGCATCGAGATCAAGGCTGCCCCGCGTGCCGTGGAGCACAAGGAGGAGCCCGCGCTCGAGGGCGCGCGCTTCTCCGGCCCTGCCGAGGTCGATGGTGACAACGGCGATTCGGTGCTGCGCAAGCAGGCGCAGGTGCAGGCCCGCACGGCTGTCCAGGGTGGTCCGGCTGCCGTCAACAACGGTGGCAAGGTGACCACCTATCGCAAGTCCGAGAGCGACGATCCGTACGTCAACGTGGGCCGCAACGACCCGTGCCCCTGCGGTAGCGGCAAGAAGTTTAAGTACTGCCACGGCAGGAATCGTTAATGGCTGAGGCTTTAGAGGTAACGCCCGCCGAGCTGGACGCGTTCGCGGACCGGCTCGGTGAGGTCGAGTCGTATCTCCACCTGGACGAAAAGCGCACGCGCGTGACCGAGCTCGAGGCCAAAAGTGTTGCCCCTGGCTTTTGGGATGACGCCGACGCCGCCCGTGCCACCATGGAGGAGATCGCGCGTACCAAGGAAGATATCGCTGCCGTGGACACCGCGCGCGGCGAGCTTTCCGATGCCCGCGCCGCGCTGGAGCTTGCCGAGGAGATGGGGGATGACCCCGACGCCGCCGCCCTTCGCGAGGAGGCTGCAGCCACGGCTGAGCGCCTGGCTCGCGCTATCGACGAGCTTGAGCTTTCGAGCTGGTTTACCGGTGAGTTCGATCACGGCGATGCCATTGTGACCATCAAGCCCGGACAGGGTGGTCTGGAGGCCCAGGATTGGACCTTCATGCTCTTTAAGATGTACATGAAGTACTGCCAGCGTCGCGGCTGGAAGGTCACCATCAACGACTGTCCCGCGGCCGAGGTCATCGGCATCGACCGCGCGACCTTTACCGTCGAGGGCAAGGACGCATTTGGCATGCTGCGCGCCGAGGCCGGCGTCCACCGCTTGGTTCGCATTAGCCCCACCGACGACAAGAAGCGCCGCCAGACCACGTTTGCCGGCGTCGAGGTCATCCCCGTGCTACCCGATGATATCGACATCGAGATCAGTCCCGATGACATCCGCGTGGACGTGTACCACGCGAGCGGCCCGGGCGGTCAGGGCGTCAACACCACCGACTCCGCCGTGCGCGTGACGCATTTCCCCAGCGGCATTGTGGTCACCTGCCAAAACGAGCGCAGCCAGATTCAGAACAAGGCCGCGTGCATGCAGATCCTCAAGGCTCGCCTGTACGAGATTGAGCTCGAGAAGCGTGCCGAGGCGCTCGATGAGATCCGCGGACCCAAGACCACGATTGGTTTTGGCAACCAGATTCGCAGCTACGTGCTCTACCCGTACCAGATGGTCAAGGACCTACGCACGGGCGTGGAGACCAGCAACGTCGAGGCAGTTCTTGACGATGGCGACCTGGACCCGTTTGTTATTGGCTACCATCGCTGGGCCACCGGCAACGCCGATGCAGAAGGCTCGGAGGTCTAAAACATCGGGCGGCTTCAAGCCGATGCTAAGCCCAACGGTTGGACGGGTTTGTATCCAGAATAAACCCTGCGCAGGGGTGGTTTTTGTCCGGCGAATCGGTAGAATCGAATACAAGAAGAAGTTCAAAGCGCATCCGATGGGGTGCGCTTTTTTGAGGGAGGCAGCATGGCATATCGTCTGGACATCAAGCGCATTCTTTCGATGAACTTCTTTCACGATCTGCCCCAGATCATGTTGGGGTGTGCTCTGGCCGCTATTGCGACCGACCTGTTTTTGATTCCCAACGGCCTTGCTGCCGGTGGCGTTACGGGCCTTGCCACCATTATCCAGGCGGTCGGCACGGCGCGAGGCGTGTCGCTTCCCGTTGGTATTCAGACGATCGTGATGAACGCCTTGCTGTTGCTGGTCGTTATGCGCGAGGGCGGCATGTTCTACGTGGTGCAGACCGCGACGGGCTTTGTGCTGCTGGGCTTCTTTACCGATCTGTTCGCCCCGTTTGTAGCACCTCTGGCGGATGCGGACCTGATGCTCCCTGCCATGTGGGGCGGCATTATTACGGGCATCGGTTACGGCATGGTGTTGCGCGCCGGCGCCAACACCGGCGGCTCGGACACGATTGGCCAAATCATCTCGCGTAACACCTCGCTGCCCGTGGGCTCGACCGTCATGGCGATCGATGTTGCCGTATGCGCGCTGTCGGCTCCGGTCTTTTCAATCGAAAACGCGCTATATGCAGGCCTTTCGATGGTCATTAGCGGCTACGTGATCGATGCCGTGGTCGATGGTGGCAACAAACGCCGTATGGTACTCATCATCTCGGACAAGTTCCCTGATATCGCTGCCGATATCATGTATGGCCTGGGTCGTGGTTGTACCAAGTTTAAGGCGACTGGCATGTATTCGGGTGCCGAGAAGCCGGTGATTATGGTCATCGTGAGCCGTCGAGAGCTCAATACCCTCAAGACGATCGTGCGCGAGCGCGATCCTCACGCCATTGTGACGGTCGCTGACGTTACGGAAGCCTTCGGCGAGGGATTCAAGGACATTAGCTCGTAGGGTCGACCGCGTTCCATCCAAAAGACGTTCACATTGATAAACCGTTTCATCAGCGGTTCTGCCTGCTAAATTGTTCAAATAATGATAAAAACTCTGGTAAAGCCATCAGTTTCCAGCATAATGAATGACGTACGTGCATTGCGGCTGTGTTGGGATTACCTTCGGTGCCGTGCGCATTTTGTCTAATGAGGATGAAAGGAAGGCACAATGAGCGACGAAGAGCTCAAAAAGGTTGCCAACGAGGTAAGGAAGGGCATCGTCACCGGCGTGCACGCTGCCAAGTCCGGCCATCCGGGCGGTTCGCTCGGCGCTGCCGACATCATGACCTATCTGTACTTTGAGGAAATGAACGTCGACCCGGCCGATCCCCGCAAGGCCGATCGCGACCGTTTTGTGCTCTCCAAGGGCCATTGCGCTCCGGGCCTGTACGCCGTGCTCGCCGAGCGTGGGTTCTTCCCCAAGGAGGATCTCGAGACGCTGCGCCATATCGGCAGCCACCTGCAGGGTCATCCCAACATGAACGA
>CABQNA010000088.1 GCA_902465425.1 uncultured Collinsella sp. | reverse complement strand
GAACTGGGTCTTCACGTAGGTGAAGCCGTTGATGCGGGAGATGATCTGAGCGGCGTCCTTGCCCAGACCGTTGAGGATGACGCGCAGCGGCTTCTTGCGAGCCTTGTTGGCGTTCAGAGCCAGGCCGATAGCACCCTCAGCGGCAGCGAAGGACTCGTGACCGGCCAGGAAGGCGAAGCACTCGGTGTCGTCGGAGAGCAGCATAGCGCCCAGGTTGCCGTGGCCCAGACCGACCTTGCGGTCCTCGGCGACGGAGCCGGGAACGGTGAAGGCCTGGATGCCCTCGCCGATGATGGCGGCAGCCTCAGAAGCGGTCTTGGCGCCACGCTTGACAGCGAGAGCGCAGCCGAGGGTGTAGGCCCACTCGGCGTTCTGGAAGGCGATGGACTGGGTGTTGTTGACGATCTCACGCGGGTTGAAGCCCTTGTCGGTGCAGATCTGCAGAGCTTCCTCGAGGGAGGCGATGCCGTTGTCGGCGAGGCACTTGTTGATCTTGTCAGCGCGGCGCTCGTAACCTTCGAACGTAACAGTCATAGTTATTTCCCTCCCTTTCTACTCGTGAACCGGGAACACGCTGGCGACGGAGTGAGTCTCCTCGTCGGTGCGCGGGTCGATGTACTTGGCAGCGTTCTCCCACTGACCATAGTGGCCCATAGCGCCAGCGATGGCCTCCTCGGGGGTCTTGCCGGCCTTGACGGCGTCGGTGAACTTGCCGAGGTTCAGGAACTCGAATGCGATGATCTCGTTCTTGTCGTTGAGAGCCATGCGGGTGACGTAGCCCTGAGCGAGCTCGAGGTAACGAGCGCCCTTGGCCTTGGTGCCGAACATGGTGCCGACCTGAGAGCGAAGGCCCTTGCCGAGGTCGTCGAGGGAGGCGCCCACGGGCAGGCCGCCCTCGGAGAACGCGGTCTGGCTGCGGCCGTAAACGATCTGCAGGAAGATCTCGCGCATAGCAACGTTGATGGCGTCGCAGACGAGGATCTCGGAAGCCATGGCGGCAGAGTGGGTCATACCCGAGCAGCCGATGGTCTCAACGAGGGCCTCCTCGATGATGCCGTCCTTGACGTTCAGCGTGAGCTTGCAGGCGCCCTGCTGAGGTGCGCACCAACCCACACCGTGCGTAAGACCGGAGATGTCGGAAATCTCCTTAGCCTGGACCCACTTGCCCTCCTCGGGGATGGGTGCGGGGCCGTGGTATGCACCCTTGGCAACGGGGCACATGTTCTCCACTTCCTGTGAGTACTGCATGCCTCTCCTCTCTATCGTGTTGGCGTCCCGTCTGGGGGTCGTGGCTGGCGATTGCCGGGCGACCCTTCGAAAGGGACATGACATGCAGCCCCTATAATACCGCGAAATGCACAGAATATTCGGCGAACGGCTCAGTTTTCGTAGCGAGAAGTCCTGAAGTTTTAATTGAAACGGTTTAACTCTATGTTCTGCGGTCGTGGGCTTCCGTAGAGGGGGTCCGTCTTGGGCAAGCTTTTGGTCCGCTCTTGCAAGCGTTGCAGTGGTTGACCTGTTGCAACGGTGCCGTTCGCCGCCTGTTTGCTGCCTTTGGCCGCGCGAGTGTATTGTTTTGCGTGAATGTTTTGATGGCACGCTTCAATCGTGCTGTATTGGATGGCAAGCAGATCCCGGCGAAGGGAGCGCCATGCAGCGCGTTTGGAGAACGGTTACCGGCTTTTACCATGTCTGTGCTCGCGGTGTGGGCAAACAGCTCATCTTTGAGGGCGACGAAGACCGGTGGGAGTTTTTGGAGCTGATGCGCGAGTGCTGCCGCGAGGAGGGCGTGACGGTTATCGCCTGGTGCCTTATGGGCAATCACGTGCATTTGGTGCTTGCAGATTACGAGGACAGGATGAGCGCGGCGATGCACCGTCTGCTTTTGACGTACGCGCGGCGGTTCAATAAACGCACGGGGCGCACAGGCCATCTGTTCCAGAACCGTTTTGACCGGCGTTCGCTCGATACCGATTGGCAGGTGATGGAGGCTATTCGCTCCGTACACGCCGATCCGCAGGAGGTGGGCATCAGTCTCATTGAGCGTTATCCCTGGAGCAGCTTTGCGGAGCATTTGTGCGCTTACGACGGTGACGCGGCTGATGTCGCGAGGGGATTTTCTGATCCTTCTTGCGTGCTTGAGCTTTTTGGTTCTGCCGAGGGCTTTATTGCCCATTCACTTTCGACGCCCGACGGCTGCGATCCAGCGATGCCCGTTCTGGAAGAGACGGAGTGGGAGCGGCATGCCTTTGCCGAAAAGTTGGCGAAGGGGCTCGGGGTTCCGCTCAACGGGGTTAAAGCCGCGCCGTCGGCGCAGCGCAATATCGTCATTCTTGGATTGCACGATGCCGGTTTTACGGTGCGTCAGATTGAGCGATATACGGGGATTGGCAAAAGTACCGTTTCTCGTATCGTGCGTGCCTGTGCACGAACGGCGGTGCAGACTGGCCGAAACGTGGCGTAGGACTGCCTGTGCACCGCAGCTGGGGTCGCCCATATGCCACAACCATTGTTCTAAAAGCTTGGTACGGTAACTGCACTTCTTAATATGCATAGAAAAATCGCCATCTTGCATAAAATAACGGCTCGGTCCGGGTTTGCCCGTGCCTACCCCCGTCTGCGCCGTGCAAAAAACGGAGTTTTCAGCATTGTGTTGCTGTCGGCACCGCCGCAATCTTGCAACATACGGGTCCCGAAGCTATTGATTCCCGCCGTTGCGCCCCCGAAGCACGTGCCTGCGTCCCGTCAGACCGCGATGTCTGGTCTAAAACACAATATTTATGCGCCTGGAGACGTTGATTAACGCTTCCGATGCGTATACACACAGCTTGGCGTGCTGAATACTCGCAAAAATGCACGCCGCATCCTATGGGACCCTTCTGCGGCAGGCGCGAAGCGAGTCGGAGCTCAGCAGAACGGGGCTTGGCGCATTGCTTGGCGGGTCCGGGGCCCTGCCGCAGGCCTTTGGTGCTGTGGAAAACGCCCATGTTCGCGTCTGCTGTGTGGTAAATGACAGACGGAGCGCCGGACGCGCGGACTTCGTGCGTCCGGCGCTCATTAGGAAAGCCGCCCGTATCGGGCGGCTCGGCAATCAAAAACCTTGGATTCGGAGCATACGCTACTGGTTAGCTTGCCCCTCGAGCATGCCGTCGAGGGTGCGCCAGGCGAGCTCGGCGCATTTGACGCGGGCGGGCATGTGCGAGATGTCCTGGAGCTGGGCGGCTTCGTCCAGGTCTTCCAGATCTTCCTCGGAGAGCTGCTCGCCGCGGATCATGGCGAGGAAGAGCTCTGCCAGGCGGCGAGCTTCCTCGACGGTCTCGCCGGTGATGAGGTCGGCCATGATGTCGGCGCTGGCCTGGCTGATGGCGCAGCCATGACCGGTAAAGGAGGCCTCCTCGATCACACCGTTCTCGACGCGCAGCTGCAAGGTGAGCTCGTCGCCGCAGCTGGGGTTGATGCCGTCGTGCTCGTGCGTGGGGGCATCCATCTCGTACTTGTAGTCGGGGTGCGAGTTGTGCTCCATAAACGTGGTGGAGGTGTACAGATTACCCATTGAACGTGCTCCAAACGTGATGCAGGCCGGCGATGAACTTATCGATGTCGGCCTTGTCGTTGTAGAAGGCCACGCTGGCGCGGCAGCAGGCGAGGTTCTCGACGCCCAGCCAGGTAAGCAGCGGCTGCGCGCAGTGGTGACCGGCGCGGATGCACACGCCGTCCATGTCCATGATGCTCGCGACGTCGTGCGGGTGGATACCCTTGACGTTAAAGCTGACGACGCCGTGATGGTTGTCCCAGTAGATGGAGCCGATGATCTGGACAAAGTCGAGCTGCATGAGCTCGCCCATCAGGTAGTGGACGAGTGCCTGCTCGCGTGCCTGGATGTTTTCGTAGCCAACCGTGTTGACGAGGTAGTCGAGAGCGGCGCCTGTGGCGAAGATGCCGGCGGCGTCCTGCGTGCCTGCCTCGAACTTCTCGGGGACGGGCGCCCAGACGGCGTCCTGCTCGGTGACCGAATCGATCATTTCGCCGCCGGTGAGCATGGGCGGAATGGCGTTGAGCAGGTCCATCTTGCCCCACAGGACGCCGATGCCCATGGGGCCCATGGCCTTGTGCGCGCTAAAGGCAAAGAAATCGGCGCCCAGATCGGCCACATCGACCGGCATGTGCGGCAGCGACTGCGCGCCGTCGACGACCAGATAGCCGCCGTACTTGTGCACGAGCTTGCCGAGATTCTTGACCGGGTTCTCGACGCCCAGCACGTTAGACACCTGACCCACGGCCAAGATTTTGGTCTTGGGGCCCACCTTGGACAGAACCTCCTCGGTGGTGAGTTGACCGGTCTTGGTGGGGTAGAGGTAGACGAGCTTGGCGCCGGTCTCGCGGCAGACCTGCTGCCACGGAATCAGGTTGGAGTGGTGCTCCATGATGGTGATGACGACCTCGTCACCGGGCTCGAGCACCGTGGGTGCAAAGCTCTTGGCGACCAGGTTGAGCGACTCGCTCGTGTTGCGGGTGAAGACGACCTCGTTGGCCTGGGGAGCGCCGATGAGGTCGGCGATCTGCTGGCGCACCTTCGCGATGGCCTCGGTGGCCTCGACGGACAGCGAGTACAGGCCGCGCAGGGGGTTGGCGTTCATGCGCTGGTAGAAGTCGCGCTCGGCGTCGAGCACGCAGGCAGGGCGCTGCGCGGTGGCGGCACTATCGAGGAAGGCGATCTCGGGGTGCTGCTGGAAAAGCGGGAATTGTGCCTTGTAGGGATTGGTCTCGATGTCGACGGTAGGCCAGCCGCGCGAGGCCTCGTCGCTGGCGTCGAGCTCCATAGGCTCCGGTGCGGTACAGGTGTCGCATTTAACGTGCTCGGTGTCGATCATGCGAGCTCCTCTTCAAAGTTGTCGATCAGGTTGTTGCCCAGGCGGACGACGGCGGCGCGGGTGCACTCGTCGGTGGCGGAAAGCGCGGCGTCCTCCAGCTTGGCGCGGATGAACAGGTCCTCGGCGGCGTTTTGGTCAAGGCCTCGGCAGGCGAGGTAGAACAGTTGCTCGTCGCGGACGTGACCGATGGTGGCGCCGTGGTTGCCGGCAACGTCGTCCTCGTCGCAGAGAATGACGGGAACGGTCTTGTTGTCGACGCCCTTGTTGGCCAAAAGCACCGTCTCGCGCTCGGTGCCGGTTGCACCCTTGCAGCCGTGCACGAGGTCGATGGTGCCGCGGTAGACCTTCTTGGACGTGCCGGTCAGCACGCCGTTGGCGTCGATCTCGCACTCGGTCTTGCGACCGCGGTGGCGCAGCTCGTAGTTAAAGTCGCGCACCTGCTCGCGGGCGCCCAGGTAGTCAGTATCGATGGTGACCTTGGCGGTATCGCCTAGAAGGTCGCCGGCAAGGCCGGTGGCGCTGGCGCCGGCGCCCAGGACGGTGTGCTGCACGTTGACGCGCGCGCCCTCGTCCAGGAACAGGCCGGTGTCGTCGAGTGCGATCCAGCTATCGTCGAGTGTCTGCGTGCAGGTTACGTTGACGGTGGCGTACTCGTGGGCGCACACGCGTAGCACGGAGCCCACGACGCCTTGGCCGGCAACGGGGGAGTCCAGGGCTATGCACAAGTCGAGCGTTGCCTGCGGACGGGCGACGACATCGATGGCGGCGATGGCCGCGGCGGCATCGACACCGCTTACACGCACGGTAACCGTGGCGTGCTTGTGTGCGGGCACATCGATGACGACGCGCTTGGTGGCGTGGTCGGCCAGGTAGGTGTAGGCAGCCTCGCCCATGCCAGTCTCGAAGGCCTCAGCGGGGGAGAGCTCCTCCTCCAGCTTAATGGCACCGGCCTGGTAGACGGAGGTGGCGGGCACGTCAAGCTCGGTCTCGGGCGTGATGCGGGCGCGGTCGGCGGCATCGCCAGGGGCGGAGGCGCGGCGCTCGGGGAAGCTCTCGGCCATGGCGTCCATGGCGGCGTCGAACGCGTCTGCCACGCCAGTAAACTGCTCGTCCAAACCCTCAACCTCAATGGTCTCGGCGGGAGCGGCAGCAAGCTCGTCAGAGAGCTCGAGCTTGGTCTGATTCATCTTCAGCCAGCCCCATGTGGCAGCCGGCATCGCATTGACCTGCTCAAGGGTGGTAGCAGCGGTGTTCGTGGTCTGATTCATTATCCGATCGCTCCTTCCATCTCGAGCTTGATCAGGTTGTTCATCTCGACGGCGTACTCCAGCGGCAGCTCCTTGGAGACCGGGTTGGCAAAGCCGTTGACGATCATGGTACGGGCCTCTTCCTCCGAGATACCGCGGCTCATCAGGTAGAACACCTTGTCGTCGCCGATGCGGCCGATGGTGGCCTCGTGGCCGATGTCGACGTTCTTGGCGCGGATGTCCATGGCCGGAATAGTGTCGGAGCGGCTTTGGTCGTCGAGCATCAGCGACTGGCAGCTCACGGTTGCCTTGGAGCCCTCGGCCTTGGGTGTCGCCACAATAGAGCTGCGGAAGGTCTGAATGCCGCCACTCTTGGAGATGCCCTTGGTCTCGACGGTTGCCGAGGTCTCGGGCGCGTTGAGCACGACCTTGCAGCCGGTGTCGAGGTTCTGCCCGGCGCCGGCAAAGGTGATGCCGGTAAAGCTCGAGCGGGCGCGACGGCCGT
>CABQNA010000087.1 GCA_902465425.1 uncultured Collinsella sp. | reverse complement strand
GCATCGGCCGTGTCCTCATAGGGATCAATCATCTCGGCAAGCCCCGCCCATACGCCGCGATCGGTCATACGGTTGAAGCCAGAAAAACGAACGAACGGTCCCCGGAAGCGCTCTCGCGCCTCGCGGGCATATGCCAGATTTGCACCGGCACCCACCGGCTGCGACATCATAGAGACGCGAACCGTCAGCTCACCAGATTCCTCACGGCGAGCCATTTCGTCGGCAAAGCCGTAGTAGTCATCAAACGCCATCTCCTTGATGGCGGTAACGCCGCGCTCGTTAAGCATGCTCATGTAGTCCGAATACCCGGCACGCACCTCGGGCAGCGCGAGGAAATCGCTCATCATGCGCCAGATCTTCTCGGCATAGCACGCCTGGGGTGTAAAGCCGTATCGCGCACTGGCGGCAGCGTTGAGAACGCAGGTCCCCGCTCCTGGTGTAAAGCAGACGACGGGGATATCGCCAAAACAATCGTCAAACACAGCTGCCGTATTTGCGTTCTCGGCATCCGATGCCAACGTTTCGGGTAGGTTGTGGCCAAAAGCCGCCGCGCAATCCGGATGATCTTCTTTCCATGCGCGCAAGAGCGACACGGCCTCTTTGGCATCGGCGATGCCGGACAGATCAGACCCCAATGTCCGCAGCGCCCAGCCTGTATAGAAGGTATGCACGTCGATCAGGCCAGGCATGACGGTGCGGTCGCCCAGGTCAACTACCTCGTCCGCCTGGGTCAAATACGAAGCTACCTCACACTTGGTGCCAACAGCCTCAATTCGATTGCCACGGACCGCTACGAAACCTTCAAACGGCAGGTCCCCCGTACCGGTAAAGACGCTCTTAGACGTCAGGACCGTCAAACGATCAGACATCACAACCACCTACACCGGAAGCATGCCAGAGATTGCCGTTACAATCACGCCAAAGACGACCATGAAAATGAAGAACTTCCAAATGGTCTTCCACCATTGGCCAAACGAAATCCTAGCCACGGCAAGACCGGCGACCGTCATGCCCGCCACGGGGCTGATGGTGTTGATGGTCTGGTTGGCAAACTGGAGCGCGGTGACGGCTGCCTCGGGATTGAGGCCCATGAGCTCGGTCAGGGGGCCCATAACGGGCATGGTGAGCGCCGCCAGGCCAGAACTCGAGGGAACCAGCAAAGAGAGCAGGCCAAGGACGATATACATAAACGTGGTGTAGACGGCGGCGGGTGCACCGGCAAGCGCGGTAGCGAGCGCCTGGAGGATGGTGTCGATGATCATGCCGCCCTCGGCGATGACCAGAATACCGCGAGCGATACCGATAACGATGGCAGCGTACGCAAAGTCGGCAAGACCCTTAACGAACTCCTCTGCGATCGTCTGCTGGTCAAGGCCGCCCAGGATACCGGCAAGCAAGCCCATGCCAAGGAACACGGCGGAAATCTCATTCATGTACCAGCCCTGGGTAACAAGACCCCAGACGATAATGCCCATACCGCAAGCAAAATCGATAAGCACGAGCTTCTGACGAATAGTGAACTCTTCCTCGATGGAGGCATCGGTCACGGAAAACTCAATACGCTTGAGCTTATCGTCCTCGTACACAATGGACGACTCGGGGTTTTTCTTGACGCGCATGGCGTAGCGCATGGCCCATGCGATACCGACGGCAGTGAAGATAACCCAAGAAACGGCGCGCAGCCACAGTTGCGGATTACCCTCGATGCCAATGATGCCTTGGGCGATCAAAACATTAAACGGGTCGATGGTCGAAGCACAATATCCCAGGTTAGGACCAAGGAAGCAGATGATGAATGCCGTCATCGAGTCATAACCGATACCCATCATGATGGGAATGAAGATGGCATAGAACGGCAGGGCTTCCTCAGACATACCAAACGTAGTGCCGCAAATGGACAGCAATGTCATCGTGATGGGAATGATGAGGATGTCCTTGTTCTTGAGCTTTTTAATCACACGGCTCATGCCGGCATTCAAAGCGTTGGTCTTGGTGATGATCGCGAACGATCCGCCAATCAATAAGACGAACGCAACGACGTCGGCAGCCTCCTGGATGCCCTTGGTGGGCGCTTGCAGGACCGCGAAGATATCCTGACCCAGATTGATGGTCTCGCCGGTCTCGGAATCGGTGTAGTTCTTATCGACCTGTTCATAGGTTCCAGCAACGGCGACTTCACGCTCGCCCGCCGCTGTTGAAATCGTCTTGCGCTGATACTGACCAGAGGGAACGATCCAAGTCAGGACCGCAAAGACAACGATCAGCAAGAACATGATCGTATAGACATGCGGTAATTTGAACTTAAAACGTCTGTTTGTCTTCTTCGCCTTCGTATCTGACATAGATACCTCCAAAGAACTCGAGACTGCATCGCATCTCGCTTCAACGTTTGCATAAGGCAAACGTTCTATGACGTCCCATAGATTACCAGCAGCTTTTTCCTTCATCAAGATAATTTCAAACTGGTTGCCGCAACGCGGTTGAACGGTTGTGTTCGCGCCGTGAACGGTATGGAAACGCCCGGTGAGATGATCCACCGGGCGTTTCCATTCGCAATGTCCTAGATGTCAAAAACGTAGCGAGACCCAACGATCCGCTGACGACCGATGATAAACGGCCGCCGCTGCTCATCGAAAAAGAAGGCTTCCATATAAAACAAGGGTTCGCCAACGGGAACTGCCAACAGCCGAGCGACCTCGGGCGACGCGCACGCGATCTCGAGCGTGCACGGGTCGGTAAACGCGGGCGTGCGGCCCGTTCGGTTGCGCACGAACTCAAAAATGGATTGGTTAGATAGAGGTGCCGTTGATAGATAGGCGTTGTCCTCGTAAACGTATATGTTGTTCTCGAGCATGACGGGGACTCCATCGGCAGTACGTACACGCTCAACGCAAATCAAATCAGTTCCAACGGGAACACCAAAGAACTGCGCTTCGGTAGAATCTGCCGGCAGTATCTTTCTCGAAATGACGCACGCCCCCGGCTCCATTCCGTTAACGCGGCATGCGTCCGAAAAACTCTGGACGTCATCCTTCTGGCGAATCTTGCGCTTAAGCTTGGGGGCATTGACAAACGTGCCTTTCCCCTGCCGCTTCGTTAGATAGCCCTGCTGGACGAGCTCCTCAATAGCGCGTCGCACGGTAACGCGGCCAACTTTATAGTTCTCAGCCAATTCGAATTCGTTGGGTATCCGCGCGCCCGCCTTGTAGGCACCGGAATTGATTTCGTTTTTAATGATATCGATAACCTGTTGGTACAGCGGTATCGCTGCTTTACCGTCAGTTAGTCCTTCAGTCGGTGGCATATACCCTCTCCCAGCCCAATTAAGTCAAAAGCGGGCTTAAGGGCATTCAACAAGCCCTTAAGCCCGCATTAGCATAAAGTATGCTTGCTGCCGCACCAAAATGTCGGGTATTTACTCATCTGACCCGAAAAACGCGCAACTACCGCGCTCCTAAGAAAGCGTGAGCAGCTCCGGCAGCTGGTCGATAATCTTGTCCGCGGCATCCTGGCTAAAGCCAAAGCGCTCCTCGCGCTTGGCAATAACTGTCAGGCCGGCTCGCTTGCCGGCAGTGATGCCAGGCACCGAATCCTCAACGCAGCAGCAGCGATTCGCGGGCAGCCCCAGCAGGTCCAGCGCATGCAGGTAGATGTCGGGCTCGGGCTTGCTCTCCTTAAACTGCTCGCCGCTCACCACATACTCAAAGGCATCCGACAGCCCGCACGCATTGAGCACTTCCTCGATGCTATCCATGGGAGACGAGCTGGCAAGCGCCACGCGAACGCCACGGCGCGGCAGCTCTCGAATCGTATCCACGGCGCCTGGGTTAATCAAAGCCTGATAGTCGCGCGGACGCTTATGCGCCCACTCGTCCCAACGGATCAACGCTTCCTCGCCAGTTAAATGCCCCTTCCCGGCGCGCTCAAACCAATCGACCAGCATACGCAGGAAGAACTGATGCGAGGTACCGACCTGCCCGTTCAACTCCTCTTGAGTCAGGTTAAGCCCAAGCTCCTTGGCAAACGCGGCAGTCTCGCCCAGGTAGTAATACTCGGTATCGACAATGACGCCGTCCATGTCAAAGATAACGGCGTCGAACGGAAATGCGGACACGGCACCCTCCCTAACAAAAGGGCGCCCGCAAGCGGACGCCCGAGCCATGCACTATCGGCGATTCTAACCCAGCAGCTTATCCAGCGCCACCGCAATGCCGTCTTCGTTATTATTGGCGGTCACCATCTGGGCCACAGCCTTGACCTCATCGACGGCGTTGCCCATGGCAACACCGGTTCCGGCCCACTCAATCATAGACTTGTCATTCTGGCCGTCGCCAAACGAGACGACCTCGCTGGCATCGATGCCGAGCTTGGGCAGGGCACCCTCGAGCGCGCGGGCCTTGTCAATACCGGGCGCCGTGTACTCAAAGTACCAGTCGGCCGTAAACATACCCGAAAGCGTCTGGGTAAAGGGCGCGTACATCTCCTCGTGATGCGCTTGCAGATAGGCCGGGTCGCCCGCCGTCAGCAGCTTGTCCACGGGATAAGCATCAGCGACCTCATGCAGACTCTCCACCTCGCGAATCTTAAGATCGCACGCGTCGCGCTCATACTTGACGATGTTTTTCTGCGAGCCATCCGGCAGCGTAATCATGCAATGGTACGAGTCCTCGACGTGCAAATCGCGACCGAGCGAAATCATAGGGATCACGTCAAAATTACGCAGGTGATCAATCAGGCGATGCAGCTCGTCAGCCGGCATGGCCTGGTCAAAAAGGACCTCATCGGTCTGAGCGTCGACCACATGCGCGCCATTAAAGGCGACTAGCAGACCGTCATGGTTTTGAAGGTCGAGCTCCTGCGCCAGAGCATGTAGCCCCCATGCGGGACGGCCCGAAGCCAAGATGAGCTTAATGCCCGACTCCTCCGCCGCGAGCAGCTTCTCGCGCGTACGCGGGCTGATGACCTTTTGGTCGTTGGTGAGCGTGCCGTCGATATCCATTGCGATGGCTTTGATTGCCATATGTGCCTCCTTGCATAGTTTTTATCGCGCACTATCTTATCCGAGCCGGGGCACGTTCGCACAGCGCGCGTATGACGGTTGCAAAACCACCCCATTTGAAACAAAGGCAAAAAAGTACTTGCAAAGACGCGTTCCGACATATAAGTTGATAAAAGACCGCCGTTGCGGTTTTAAGTAGATCGAGCATATGAAGTTTGAGTTTTAGCGTGTAAGAGAAGGAAGATCGGCAAAGTACAACCCCAAACGCAATGACAACTTAATGAGGTAACTGCCACATGTGAGGCACCCAGGACATTGCTGTCTCGATTTTGAGCACGATGCCTTCCGCCTTGCATGGGCCGTTCCATCCCGCCCCTGCAGCAACTGCCTCACGGGCTCATTGAAAACCGCATAGCACCCCAACGTCAGCACATCACCCACGGCAAGCACATCACTCACGACAACCAACACATCAACAAACAGCACGAACATCAACCGATTGGAGAAGCTATGACAAACCACCACGCTGAAGACGGCGATAAGAAAAGCATTCTGGATGCCCGAATTGAGCGAGCATATGCAAACGAATATGACGCCGCCTTTGCCGCCGCGACCATCAAGAACTACGCGTCGCTACCGCTCGCGACGATCTTGGCCGACCACCCTCAACTGCTGAAGCGCTGCACAAAGATCATGGGCGACCCCGACATTCGCAAGCTGACAGACCCCTATGCCCCAAAACGCGACAACGATTCGTACGTTCTTACCGTAGGCTGCCTAGCCCATATGCTTACGGCGCTCGACACGAAACTCAAGCTCGAATGGGAACCCGACGAGCGTCATGAACTCGAAAGCAAGCGGAACACCCTGCGCACCGCACTGTTCCTTCCGTTGGACGGCCTCAAGCGCTGCAACGTCGAGCTCAATACACAGGCGCGGCAAAAGCCCGGGACCACGGGGCAGAAAACTCCAAGACCCCATGTGGCCATCGTCGACCGCAACCGATATAACCGCATGACCGCGCACTTTTCCGCCGAGGGAGCAGCCATAAGGACGCTGATCGATCTGCTATGCCTCCTGAGCATCAACGAGCTATTTGAGGGCTATCTCGCCCTTGTTCCCGCGACGGCACCCAAGTCGGTAGCAAAGATCATCGAAACCTGCAGACGCCAGTTTGAGCGCCATCGCAATGGCAGCGAGATGAACGCCAGCATCGCGCAGTACTACGCGGCTCATTACAAAAATGACGGATGCGCCCCTGTCGAGCATCAGCTGCGGCTCGCCTACACCACGCCCGTCGCAACGCTCCATCGCTTTGGAGCCCTTGGCGCTTGCGAGCCGCACGAACAGGCAGCCTGCCCCACAACCGAGCTCGATCTCAGGCTCGGACGAACCCTGTAGCCCGCCAGCCCCTCCGCGGGCAACAATCCTATTCCACAACACAACCAACAGAAAGGAGTCCTCATGGACACCAATCATTCCCCCATCATCAGCCCCCTCACCATGCGTGAATCCGCCCGAGGTATCACGCTCACCAGCATTTTCGATGAGATGCTCGCCCGTCGCGAGCTCTCCGTCATGGGAAACATCGAAACCCCGATGGCCCACGACCTATGCCAGCAGATCCGCCTGCTCGATGCC
>CABQNA010000086.1 GCA_902465425.1 uncultured Collinsella sp. | reverse complement strand
GACGACGAATCCCTCGCCCATGGCGTGCGTGCGGATGGTCTGAAGCAAGAAGCTCTTGCCGGCGCCGTAGCGACCGACTAAGAAGCGGAAGCTCGCGCCGCCATCGGCGATGAGACTCAGATCGGTGAGCAGGGCGCGAATCTCGACCTCGCGCCCTACGGTGATGTAAGGAAGGCCGATGCGCGGGACCACGCCGCCCTTGAGCGAGTTGAGAATGACGGCAGCGACGCGCTTGGGCACGCGGGGCGCTGCGGATGCGGTGTCACTCATGGTCTAGGTATCCTCTCACGTCTGCTTCGTAATCCTCGATAATCTGCGGTCCTGCCGCTCCAAACTCGATAACGGTGTCACCCACCAGGTCAAAGAGCGCCTCGTTGATGCTGTCGACGAGCATATCCTCGCTCTGGCCTGAGCGCGCCACTGCCGATGTCGCTTGCGCTGCGTTTTGCTCGAGCAGTGCGCGAAGGAAGGCATCTGCGGCGGGCGCGAGTTCGGTCGCGGCGTCAGTGGGCGCAGCCGCTGCGAGCGGGGGTGTCGGCACAAGAAGCGGCGCCACGACACCAAACTCTTCGGTGGAGACAGTCGGCTTGTCGGGTTCGTCTTGCTGTATGGTCATCTCGCCAGGTTCGGCAGCCATGCCGGGCGCAGGCTCGGTGTTCGGTTGCTCGATAAGCGTCGCCTCGGCTTCCACAGGTGTGCCGTCCTCGCGCTCTTCATCGACCAAAAGCGCTTCGCGCGTCTGCGCGGCGGCACTCCGGATGTGCCCCAGCTGGCTCAGGTCGATATCGATCTTGACGGGTTGGTGCGCGGCGTCCCACGAAAGCCATGCCACGATCTCGTCATCGATAATCTTGGCCAGATATTTGGGGACCTTTTCTTCCTTAAGGGGATGGGCGGGGTCCAGCGCCAGGCGCAGGCGTTGGTCGCAGGCGCGCATCATTTCACCGAGCTTGCTGCTCTTTTGCCTACTGCCATGGATACGCATGCATTCCCAAAAGCCGTTTTGGCAACGGTAGATATGGATAGGATCCAGGCGGTATTCGCAGTCCTCGTGGCGATTGGGCGCAAAGAACACGGCCGAGGCAAACATGGTATAGGGCATGGCCGTCTCCTCCCCAAACAAGCTCGCCACGATACCGGTTTTTCGGTGCGTGTCATAGTAGCGCGCCATACGGACATACACAGCGCATGCCACGTGGCGCAGGTCGCGATGGTGGCTGCGATCGAGTCTCGAGTTATTGAGGTTATACGTGGAGAGGGCGTTGATAGCGGCCATAAGTCGCTCCTCGCGCGCCTCGTCGGGCGGAAGGGGGAGCGTGGGCTCGGAGTTCTTACGACGTTTGGGGGCCTGCCCGGACAGCGCCGGTGCAGGCGCAAGGTCTCGTGCCGCGCGCCGCAGCTCGATAAGGGCGTTATCGAACATGACGGTTTTAGAGTCACGAAGCAGCTTGGGGTCGAGCCCGTGGAACACGGCGTAGTCCTGCAGCCACACGCGCGCAAACCGGTCGATGCCGGGCTCGAAGGCGCGATAGACATCCCAAAAAGCCTTGATCTTGTTAAAACCATCGAGCGGGTCATCTACGCCAATGCCGCAAATCAGCTCATAGAGATACAGAAAGGCAAAGGACGTAGACGTTTCCTCGACGGTTCCGCGGCGCACTTGGGCACGCCAGGTAAAGTAGCCGCGCAACTGCCGGTCGCTCATGGCGTTGTAGGTGGGAAAGTACGACTTAAAGGTGCCGTTGTAGGGACAGTCGTCCTCAAAGTCGGCCATCAGCAGGCCCTGGCGGTAGAAAAGCTCGGCTTCCGAAAGCCAGCGACCTGCGCCGCCTTTGGGGTCATCCTGCCAGCGCGATATCTCGCGCATCTTGCGGTACTGGTCGGGAAGGAAATTCTGCATCTGACGACCGGTTTTGAGAATCGGCTCGTCAGCATAGACTTCGTTTGAGAAGCGAGCAGACTGATGGGTCCGGGCCTCGGCCATAATGCGCTCGATGAGCATCTTGATGTCCTGGTCGGCCACCGTCTCTCCTCTCCTAACGCAGCTTCGGTGACCTCATATCATAGCACAGCATCAAACAGGTGTTCGAGATGCTGCTGCGTAGATAGATTTAGAACAGGAGGGCGTAGATGACGGCGATGACGACGGAGGGGAGCATATTGGCCGTGCGGAAGGTCTGAGGACGGATGAGGTTGACGCCGACGCAGAAGATGAGCATGGAGCCTACGAGCGAAAGGCTGTCGAGGGCTGCCGTAGTCATGATGGGGGAGAGTGCGCCGGCAAACAGCGTGATCGTCCCCTGGAACACGGCGACGGGCAGGGCGGAGAAAATGCAGCCGCGGCCAAGCGACGCCGTCATGGTGCAGACGATGATGCAGTCCAGCGCGCCCTTGAGGGCAAGCGTGGACCAGTCGCCGAGCAGGCCGTCCTGGATCGATCCCACAATGGCCATGGCGCCGATACACACGGTGAGTGAAGTCGAGACAAAAGCGTTGGTGAACTCGTTATCGCCCTCGCTGCCGGTTTTGCGCTTGAGCCATTCGCCAAGGTTTTCAATGGCGGCCTCCAAGTTGATGGCCTCGCCGATGAGCGAGCCGAGGGCGAACGAGACAATGAGCATGGTGGTACCAGTGGTCGCCAGTGCCTTCCCATCGATGATGAGCATCTTTTGCATGGTGCCGCCCAGGCCGATAAACAGGACGCACAGCCCCGATGCTTTCATGAGCGTGTCTTGGATGCGCGGTGTAATGAAGCGGCCGCCCACTAATCCCAAAAGACCGCCCGCAACTAAAAGCACAACGTTGATGATTGTTCCCAAGCCCGGCATGAGCCCTCCTGTATTGATGCCAACGTGGCAATCGTAGCAGAACGAAATGCGAGGCACATCGCGACTCATCTAATACGTTATATAAGTGGTATTAGGGATGGTGCGCAGCATTTAAGCCTCAGGTGGTTGTCGGGACATAGGGATAGTATTCAAAGCGCAGTGTCATAAGCCGCTGCGGGAATTCAATAGCCGCGGCGATGATATTGGCATCGCGGGCACGATCAAACCCTTCGAGTTCGATCTGATACGAGACGTCTTGCATAATGTCCAGACGTCGCCAGGCTAGGAGTGTGTCGCCATCGAATTCCAAGGTCTTGCCTCCGTCTGGAGCAACGGCGTATAGACGCAGCTTGGCGGTCGTTGCGGGGTCGACAACCGTGACCTTTTTAATTTCGTTTCTAGTATTCTTGGCGCCCAACAAGGTGAGCAGTGTTGGGGCCACGACCTCGCCCGATGGCAAAAAGACGACTTCGATGGATTCAGGAAATGCGATGATGGCCGACTTGCGGACGGGCTGATTGGCGGCGGCAACTTCGATGTTCGCAGCGTCGATGACCTCTGTGTGGTCGAGCGCGGCAAGCACGCAGCAGTTACCTTCATCGATCTCTTGAGGATCAGCAAGCCCCAGACTGTCTGCGAGCTCGGGATCGTTTGAATCGGTAGCGGGCCCATTCGGTGCTTCGAAAGAAGCTGGGACGCTGTTTGTCGGCGACGGCGTGTCGCCCGCACCTGCTTCTTTGTCCGCGCTCTCTTCTTGTATGGTTGCGTTGATGGGTTCGTCGTTTGAGGGGAGCGTCTTGGCGTCAAGCGCGGAAGGAAGAATTCCGATGGCTCCGGATCCGTTCCACTCCATTTCGAGAAGCGCCGGGTCGGCAAGAATGCGTTGCCTGCTTTGCGCGTGGGCATCGATTTCAATAGGGCCTGCCTCTATCCCTCGTGTAAGGCTGAGTGATCCGGCTGGCTTCTCGAAATGAGCGTCTGTGTCTTTGGTGCTGACGGCGTAGAACAGCAGGGACGCTTCTCCCGCCGCGATGGCATCGGTACCGGCTTTGGTCAGCCGCAACGATGTCGTGAATGAGAGGGTGGGCTGCGCATCATCTGCATTCGCGGCGGCGCAGCCCAGACATATACCGCCTCCTTTCTCAAAAAACGTACCGTCGAAGGCGACCTTCGCTCCGTTCGCCGAGTCATCGACCGAAGCGATGTCGATGCGCAACTCTAAATTGCATGGATCGCCATCCGCATCGAGCACAACCGAGCGCCACGTGCAGACGGCGCACCCCGCCTGGGAGCCGTTTGCCTTGTTCGAACGCTTGATATCCACGACTATCGAGCCGTCCGTATTACGACGAAGGCATCCCGAGGTTGAGATCGCGGCCTGTGCGATCGAAAAACGCTCGCACGCAATGGTACTCGACGGATTTGGGGCGGAACTTAGGACTGCTGGTAAGGAGTCCGCCATGACGGGAGTCGCCCAAGCGGCGACAGGCGTTCCGGTTGCGAGCGCGCCGCAAAGTGCGACGACGGGCAAAAGGTTCTTCGATGCCATGGGGTCTCCTTAGCTAATTTAGTGCGGCCTGTCCGTGTTTTGTTTCTGGCTGCGTTTGATGTGCAGACCGAGGCCGGCGGTTCCCGCGCCTGCTGCTGCGGCGCCTGCTGCCAAGAGCCATCGTTTGTCGCCTGTCTGCGCCAACGGTTCCTCGCGGTCGCCGCGGTCGAGCTCCGAGAGGTCGACCGTCACTTGCGTGGCGGCCTGCGCCTGTTCTTGCTGGGCAAAGGCCATGGCTGGCCCAAACGCTAGGATGCTGACGGCGGCGGCCAGGGCGACAGCCTTACGCCGTGTGCGCACCGGGCTCGACCGTCCAGGTGATCGTTGCAACCTGATCGCCTTCGCCGGTTACGCGGAAGATGTCGCGCGTGACGCGGGCGACGTTTCCGCTTGTCTTGAGCATAATTTTGTCCTTGCCGCCGGCAATGCCCTGGTAGCCCATGTCGAAGGCTGCGTTCTTGGAAAGATCGAGGCCCGTCCCCTGCATTGCGGCGCTGGCGTTCTGGAGTGCGCCGTCGGGGCCGACCTTAAAGTCGATGGAGTTCTGCGCGGTTCCGGCCTTGGCGTCGGCGGCAATGGTCCAGGTGTTCATGGCGTCGATCTTCATGTTGGTGACATGGATGCCGTAGGCCGAATGATTGTCGATGGTGGTCGCGTCTTCTGAGGGGCCCTGAAGCGTGCCGTCGGCCTTGGCGACGAAGGGAATAACCGTCGGAACTTTGAACTCAACGTTGTCGATCTCGGTCCTGACCATTACTTTCGTGGTTCCAACGCGCCCGGCCGCCATAGCTGGCGTCGGGGCAGCGCCCATTGCGAGCGCGAGCGCGAGCCCTGCGCCCACGACGAGCGCTCTGGCTCCGTTCATGTTCCTGGTGATGTCCATGGTCGTTCCTTTCTATTCGCCGCGGGCCGTCCCCGCGATGATTGGACGAATGCTGGTGAATTGCGTGCGGTGCCGCGTCGGCCGGAAAAGCTAGTTCTCGGCTTGCTCAACCCGCACCTTGACACGTGTCGGATTGCCGTGGCTGTCGAGGGTCTTGGCATCGAGTGCCTGGATCTCGATGTACGCCTCGCCTTCTTTGATGTCGCCGGCGGGGCACGTCTCGATTGTCTTGCCGGTCTCGACCACACCGGATTCGTACATGGTCTCGTCGTTTTGGATGACGCGGAATCGCTGGGGAAATTTATTGTCTTGGACGTTTTGCACGTTGACGCGCAGCTTGCCGTCCTCCTGCAGCTGAGCGACCGGCGCGACCGAAATCGTCATCATGTTGTCGCGGACGATAGCGTCGAGCTCATCTTGGATTTCCTGACGCGTTTTGCCCTCGGCCGTCGTAACCGAAGCGCCCGCCTCGGGTACGGGCTGCGACTGCCAAGCGTATAGTCCTACGGCGACAAGGGCGCAGACGATGGCCAAACAGACAACGATGAGCTTCTTGCGACGACCCAGGCCTACAAAGTGGGGTGGCCTCTTCGCGCTCATGCGGCATCCTTGGTGGTATAGACGCGCGCAAAGGTGGACGGGTCCGCTCCAAAGAGCATGTGAAGCATCAGACGGCGCGAGTAGACGAGCTCGTCGAAGTTGGGAGGGAGCTCGATGTCGTGGATATGCGCGATGTGGTGGGCGAGCGCCGAGAACGACTCGGGGTCGCAGATCACATCGGTGGTAACGTGGTAGACCGTCGTGTCGGGGAATGCCTCTTCGTCGAAAGGTAGGAGATAGGGATCGTCGTCGACTTCGATGGCGATGCCGTACTGGGGCCAGTAATATGCCATGGGAACCTCCCTGCTTCTGGGCCAAAACTTCTATCGGTTTTGGCTGTCGACGCCGACCGTATCAGCCGCTACTTGACCAATTTCTGACCAAATGCTTGACGGATTAGCGTCTCCGCAGGTAAAAGGCGGCAAAAAATACTCCAACTTTTTTCGAGCGTCAATCGCGCGGCCGGCGACGGCGGGGCCATAAGTGTCAAAAGCATCGTCTGCCGAGGAAATCAAGCCGCTCGCCGAATTGCACGAACGTAAAAATCGCCAATTATGGAGACGGTCTCGAACACGTTGACGAAACGATGCGGTAACATCTCCCTGCAAACACTGTAGTTAGCTAAAGGGGGAGTTCGCGTGTCTGCAACCATCAAACCCTTCACCGACGAGTTCGAAGAGTATGGTCGCGATGAGTCTCGCGCATCGGGCGAGGCCTCGAGCATCTCGTTTCCGACAACGGAAGACGAGCTCCGTGCCATTTTGGAAAAGCTCCATGCCGAGCGTGTCCCGGTAACGGTTCAGGGCGCCCGAACCGGCCTTGCCGCCGGTGCCGTGCCCCACGGCGGGCATATCCT
>CABQNA010000085.1 GCA_902465425.1 uncultured Collinsella sp. | reverse complement strand
GATGTTGGCCGCGAAGGTGGCAAGGATGTCGCGGACCGGCGCGATGTCGTTCTCGGTGGCGCCCACGATAGCCGTAAGCGTGCCGGCGATAGCACCCGACTCGCCGCCGGTGACGGGGCAATCAAACGCCATGCGACCGGAAACCTGGGCGGCCTCGGCAATGTCGCGCGCCAGCTCGGGCGAGCTCGTGGTAAGGTCGATCAGGACCGCGCCGGGCTTAGTGCACGCGAGCAGACCGTCGCCCGCCAGGTAGAGCTCCTCGACCTCGGAGGGATAGCCCACCATGGTAAAGACGACATCGGCGTTAGCCACGGCATCGGCCGGCGTATCGGCCCAAGCGGCACCGCGCTCGATAAGCGCGGCAGCCTTGGACTTGGTGCGGTTGTTGACCGTGACGGGATAGCCAGCGTCCAGAATGTGGCCGGCGATGGGGGCACCCATGATTCCGGTGCCGATAAATGCGACGGAGAGCTTGTTTGCCATGAAACCTTTCCTTTTGGGTTGGGTGTTGTTACCAGGTTAAATACTCGGTGCCAGCGTTTCGGCCGTGACTTGAGGGCGCTTGCAGCCGCAGCGCCTGTCTACTCGCCACGCACACGGCGCGCGATGCGGTCGGAAAGCGAGGCTTTCTCGGCACGGTTCTTGCCCCAAAACGCGCAGGCCACCATGCCGGGGCCCACGTGCGAGCCAATGGTGGGACCCACGGAGCTGCGAATGATCGTGACGTCGGCGCAGCCCTCCTCCTTGCGGATGGCGGCCTCGAGCCAGTCGCCGTCCTTTTCGGCATCGGCCGTCATGATGGCGATGGGCATGGTGCGGTCGGGCACGTAGTTCTCGCGGAACGACTTGAGGATGGACTTGAGCGCCTTCTTGCGGCCGCGGTTAACGCCGATCAGCGACAGCGAGCCGGCAAGGTCGTAGGAGAGCTCGGGCTTGACATCGAGCTTTGCCGTGAGCTGCGCCGCCGCGGGCGGAATGCGGCCGCCGGCAGCCAGCGCGTCAAAGCTCTCGAGCGTAAAGTAGCCGTGGACATAGGTCTTAGCCTCGTTTGCCCAGTCGACCAGCTGCTTGGCGGTCAGTCCCGCCGAACGCTGGCGCACGGCCTCGAGCGCCAGGAGCGCGCCGGTCGCGCAGGGCAGAGCGTTGTCGACCACGTAGAGCTCAAAGTTGGGATACTCGGCGCGCACGGCGTCCGCCGCCTGGCACGCGGAGTTGTAGCTCGACGACAGCGCCGAGGTAAAGCACAGGTAGACCGTGGGCGTGCCCTCTTTGGCGCACTCGGTAAAGAACTCGATATAGCGACCGAGCGACACAGCCGAGGTGGACACGCGAGCGCCGGCGCGCATACGGTCGTAGAACTCCTTAGGGCTCATGCTCGACCAGATATCGTCCGTGCGCTCCTCGCCATCGATGATAAAGGGGAAGCCCAAGATATCGACATCGAGGTTCGCGGCGACCTCGGGGCTAAAGTCGCAGCAAGTATCGACGACGATGCGGCAGCGGTCAGAATGGCCGGTAGATGCAGCCTTGTCCATCAAAGCGACTCCTTACGTAAAAAAGGCGGCCATCCGCATGGGATGACCGCCGGCCGTTAACTCATGCAAGTTAACGTATTTTACTCGTCAAGCGTTTCGATGCGGGGCTTGATGATGCCATATCCACCATTCTTACGGTGATACACCACATTGATGAGACCGGTCGTCGCGTTCTCGAACACGTAGAAGTCGTGGCCCAGCAAATCGGTCTGCACCAGCGCCTGCTCCTCGGTCATCGGGGTGACATCGATGACCTTCTCGCGGACGAGCAGGTCGTCGTCCTCCTCGGGCAGCAGCAGGTCGGCCAGATCCTCAACGCGCTCGACCGGCGCGACATCCGCGGCACTGGCACCACCCTGGCGGTTGTCCACGACCTTGGTCTTGAACTTGCGCAGCTGGCGGGTGACCTTATCGGCGGAGAGGTCGATGGCAGCATACATATCTGCGCCGTGCTCGGCAACGCGAATCACCGAACCGCGGGCACGAGCCGTGACCTCGACGATTGCCGGGTTGGGGTTCGAGGGGTTCTTCTCATAACGAAGCACGACGTCGACTGTCATGGGCTCGATGTCGAAAACCTTGAGCGCCTCGCCGATTTTCTCATCCACATGCGCACGCAGAGCATCGGTTACCGTCGTCTTGCGTCCAGAAACCTTGATATCCATACGTGGCTCCAATCTGCCTCGGGGACTTACTGTACTGGCTATGTACCCATTGCCGTGCATTTAATCACGCGATTTCCCAAAGACCCGAATAACGACTGCTTGATACCGCATACCGAAGTCTCGCACTTTTCCGTGGCAAAGTGCGCTATGGGAGGGCGTCGGCGGCTTTGTATTTGGTCCCGAAAATTGGCTTTGACCTGCTGGTTTTATTGGGATGAAAAAGCCGGGCTCCCCTATTGGGGAAGCCCGGCAGTGCGTGTTGAAACCGTGAAGAGGTGTCCTTTCCAACGTATAGGAGACACCACCCCTAGCAATAACTAGCTATTAAGTTTGTTAATGTCGTCGTCGGTGATGGTGTCTTCCTGACTGGACGATTTGTCCTCGGAGGATGCGGTCTCATTGTTGGAATCGGAGGACTCGCTGCCGGAGGATGTGGTCTCACTGGACTCAGAGTCGCCCGGCTGCACGTTAGCGCCCGAAACCGTCTTGGTGGTGAGGTCATAGGGCATCGTGCCATACCAGACAGAGTGAACCGCCTCGAGCGTGCCGTCGGCCGTAATACCGTCGAGGGCATCGCTCACGGCACGGCACAGTTCGTCATTGGACGAGAGGCCCGCAACGCCAAGCGTCGAGGGCGCCTCGAGCGCACCGACATAGGAGACCTCGCTCATCAGGCGTGCAAGGTAGCCGCCGGCCGTGGAGTCGCAGATCACATAGTCGACCTCGCCGGACTCGAGCGCCTCAAAGCACTCGTTGATGTTGGAGTAGGTCTTTTGGTTGGCGGTAATGCTCTGCTTGGCAAGCGCCTCCTGCGAGGCCGAGGACATCTGGACACCCAGGGTAGACGTGTTAAGGGTATCGGTGGAAACGCTTAGCGACCCACCATCGCTGGTTTTACCGAACACGGAAGCGGCATCGTACAGGCAAGTACCAAGCGTGCTGATATCACCATCCGTGGAATTGATGTCGCCAATGAAGATGTCGGCCTTTTTGTCACCAAGCGCGGAATCGGCAGAAGAAGCATCGACGAAGGCAACCTTGAGGCCCATGCGGCTTGCAAGGGCGCGGGCAGCGTCGACCGCGTAGCCCGTGAGGTTACCATCGGCGCCCTGCATGGCCTGCGGAGCATCGGAGGTATCGAGGGCAACCGTCAGGGTACCGGGAGTGACCAGGGCATCATCCGACACCGTAGGGGTGACGGTCTCGCGCTCGATCTGATCGATCGTAGGCGTCGTGAACGTGGACAGCGGGTTGAATGCGCATCCGCTCAGACCCAAAACGGCAATGACCGCCGCGGTCCCAGCACCTAACCGAGCCGCATGCATCAAGCTGCCCCTCACCATGTCCATTACCCTGCCTTCTGTGTCGTATACAATCCGTGCGTTGCGCGGAATAACGGGTGTTCCCACCAGCTGACCTGGTATTTGACCCCACACTTGCGCACCGGGGTGTTTGCTCGGGAGGCCGTAGCCACCTTCACGACTGGCCCGCTCGCCCGCGAGGCGGTATTGCCCCAAAGAAAGTAGAACGGACGGTGCGGCTTACATCTAGGACGCGCCATGATCGCGCCGCGCGCACGCGGTCGCTTACGTGGATCCCTTTGACCGCGTCTGTCTTGGACTAGGACGGGCATTTCGTCCGTCCGCAACCACAGCCTGGTAGGAACGTAGCGCATTATAGCTAAGTTCAAGCTAAAGTTTAAGGTTAAGGGCGTCATTCGCATCGTGCGCACAGATTTTGCAGGTCGGAGTGGGCTATTCGTGCCCCTATGAAGCCCGGAGCTCCCCTACGGGGAGCTCCGGGGCGCCCTTCTTAGGGTGCCCCGGTCAAAATATGGCAAATATGAGTACTGCTACCAATTTAGTAACAGGCAATTTTGGCCTCTCGGACAGATTTTGCGCTCAGTGTCGCCGACCTGATGCTTAGTAATTCTACATTTGTTTATTATCTTCTTACTTTACGCCGCCTCCGAGTCCTAAATTCCTTGATTTTGCTGTTACTGATTTAGTGACAGTACTCATATTTGCCATATTTTGGCCAGGGTATATGATTAACCCTCTATTTTCGACGCGAATTAGACCGGCTTAAGCCCAAAACACGCCCGCAGCGTGTTAAGCAACGCCTCTTGCCTCTTCCTGCGGGCATCGACACGATTCCGGTACCGCTTTCGCATACGCTGGTGCATGCGCCATGCGAGTGCTTCCATCGCTTCCATGTCACAGAGCATTTCGTTGTTGACCGTCGCGACCTCGATTCCCATAGTAATCAAGCCCGTGTTGCGCTTTTCATCATGGATACGTCCCCTCCGAGAGGAATGGCCCAGCTCACCGTTGTATTCCAGGTCAAACCGGGCTGCTTCCTGATACGCATCGCAAACTGCATGCGGCATCCCCGAGATTGCCTGCGCACGGTCATCGAACTCAATCTTGTAGTCGGTCTTAAAAGGTCCGCAGGCAAACCCGCCATAGGAAAACGGGAGCGAAAACAGGGCGAGCATGATGCACTCCATGGGTGAGCGCAGGTTTTCCGAAAGATAGGGACACAGACGCTGCAGCTGTTTGGCCGCGGTCCCCTTGCATACCGCGAGATAATCTGCCAGACGATCGGGCATCAGCACCGGCTCAACCTCAAAGTAGCCCACGTCTGCTGGCTGGTCCTTGTCCTTTGCAAGTTTATTCGTAACAGGCGAGGTGTAGGGAGGCAGATACTTCCCGCGGTCACTCAGCGAAATCTTAGAGCACAGCTCCTGGGCCAGGGCAAATGCCTGGATACAGCCGACCTCGCGGGCGACGGCAACACAAAGGGCCTCGGGAGATAGACTGTACACCCCCGGTTCCACCTCTAGAATCGAGCCGGCAGGCAACCCGGAGCATACGGACCAGCCCACGCCAGGCATGCGGCGGCGCTGCGCCGCAGATCCCACCAGCAAGCAAAGATCTTCTTGCACCTCGCCGCTTGCGGCCCCAATCCGCACCAAGTCGGGAAGATAGATGTCCTCGGTCGAGGGCGACGACGTGCACAGCACACGGCGCTCTTCATCGGGATCGAGGTCTTTCCAGCTTATGTAGCCCATCTGCCGGCGCTCGGCGCGCATCATGCGTAGCGCCGAGGCGCCTGTTAGGATTACGGAAGCCGCTAGCTGTTCGTCTGTCGGCTCGTTGCGCCGCTCAATCTTCACTGCCACAAAACCACCCCTACCAAACGCGTGCGATAGCGAGGCCATCGACTGCTGCGGCGCCGGCGCGCTTGAGTTCCGCCGAAGCCGCGGCCATCGTCGCGCCCGTGGTAATAACGTCATCGATAAGCAGCAGGCGGCGGCCGCGCACGTCCTCAACCGTCTCGTACATGCCTTGGGCACGCTCGCGGCGCTCCTCACGACCGAGTTCGCGCTGGTCGCCATGCCCGTACTTGACGAGAGCATCGAGCAGGGGAACACCCGACAGCTCGCAAAATGGGCGCGCGATAGCCTCCATATGATCAAAACCACGCCGCCGAAACGCTGCCGCCGTCGCAGGCACAAACACCACCGCATCCGCACCGGACAGCACACCTCCTAAGCGTTCGGGCGCTACGACCTGGGCATGCAGGGCAGTGTCGTAGAGCAGCTCCGCCAGATACGGAGCCAGACGTCGCTCACCCGCATCCTTGTACGCTTTAATGATGCGCGGCAGCGGATGCGCATAGACGGCGCACGCCAGGCAGCGGTCGATCGCCTCCGCCATTGCCGAGGACGTGCCCTCGACCGAACACTCAGTGCACAGCAAATCCCCAAACGGGGCGCCGCATCGGGTACAGCTATGACGTGGGTCGATGAGCGTGAGCGCGGCCAGGCAGTCTTGGCAAATAAGCGCACCGGCGCGCTCGCAGCCGGCACATCGTGTTGGCGACAATGCCTCGAGCGCCTCGCGTGCCACCCGCTCGGCAAACGGTAGCAATTCGTCCGCAAACGGTAGGGCGCCGGCACCCTGCAGACGGCTCAATATGTTCAGATGGCTCTTCAAGACACAACCCTCCCTACGTTCGGTCGCAGGGAGGGTTGTTGATTCGGCGCTATGATACCCCGATGCGCTCGGGGCAAGGCGGGCTAAATCCGCTCGCGGGCGTTATTCGCCGGCGGGCGGTTGTGGTGCGGACGAAGACGGGGTCGAGCCCTCGCCACCATCCTGGCGCGGCTTGCGGGAACGGCGACGGCGACGGCGCTTTTGACCCTGGTCGGCCGAGCCCTCGCCACCGCGATCCTCGCGCGGCTCGCGCTCGTCGCGAGCGGCGCCACGCGAAGCCTTGGCAGCCGCTCCCCCGCCATCTCCGGGACGACGGCGCGTGACCTTGACCTCGCCATCCGAGACCTGATCGGCCACGGAGGGCACTGAGGGCTTCTGTTGCGCGCCCGAGGAATGGCGACGGCGCGGACGCGGCGCGCGCTCCTCCTCGCCACGTGACTTGCCGCTCTTGTCGACAGGCGCATCGGAGGCCGAGGCGCCCTTGGAAGCGGCACCGGCCTCGCGAGCAGCTGCGGCGCGG
>CABQNA010000084.1 GCA_902465425.1 uncultured Collinsella sp. | reverse complement strand
GGCCCGTGGGTTATACCCTAAGAGCAAACCACCCTTTTTAAGGGTGGTTCTGATTTGTTGATGCAAAGAAACCTGACCCTCTTGCACCACCACAAAGGTGCTTGGCATCTTTGTGGTGGTTGGCTGCTAGGCGGTGGGGAGTCCTGGCGTGTTGGCCGGCTGCTGCGGCTTGAGGCGGGCGTTGCGCCAGATGATTTGGATGATGTAGCCGAGCGTGAAGACGAAGGCCACGCCGCTGATGAAGCCGCCTACGAGGGGAAGCCCCGTGAGGGCGCCTGCGATCACGCCACCCACGGCTGCCATGGCGTAGCGGTTTTGGTTGTGTCCGACCATGTGGGCAATGGCGCACCCCGCAAAGGAACTCGACACCAACGCAATGCCGATAACGCCGCACAAGAGTGTTCCGGCAAGCGACAGACCAGCGATAGAGATAATTAGCAGTAGGACGGCGGGGACGATAGCAATCGTGCCCAGAAGACCGCTCACCCACAGGGGCATGGGGCGCTGGTGGAGCATACCGGCGGCGCTGGCAGTCGCACGCGGAAAGACGAGCTCGAGCAGCAGGGCGACAAAGCAGGTCGAGAGTGCCGCGGCGACGATACCGCCGATGACATCGTTAACGGTGGAAGTATCCTCGTTCTCGGTGCGGTCGATCTTGAGTGCGCCGACCTCGGCTCCCGCGGCGCGCTCGGGGTCCTCGGAGACGTGCGCGTTCACGGTGCCGGTGATGTGGGCGTTCTTGCCCAGGATGAGCTTGTCGGCCCAAACCTCGACATCGCCATCGACGGTGCCGTCGATGGTTACCGTATCGCCCGCGAGCGCTGCCGACTTGGTGGAGCCTCGCAAAGCAACCGTCTCGCCTATCGCGTAGAAACAGTTAGCGGTGCTGTCGGAATTGAGAACGACATGCTGGCCAGCAACGGTCACGCTGCCATCAACCGTGGTCTTGGCAATGTCGATGGTGCGTGCCGCCAGACGGACGGCGCCGCCCACCGTGCAGTCGCGGATGGAGAGGCTCTCGCCTGCCGCAATTATGTCGCGGTCGATGGAAGCGTCGTCCAAGTTGAGGGCCTGACCGGCCCAGTACAGGTCACCTTCGACGCCGGACGAATTGGCGTCATTGTCGGTCGCAAGTACGTTGCCTGCGGTGTCCGTGCCGGCGAACGACGCCGTGGGAAGTGCGGTGAGCGCGAGCGCGATGAGCGCGAATAAGATCGTGATGCGGCCCCACGCTTTACGGCGTTGGGTCGACGGGAATTGATTACAGGGCATAGTGAATCCTTCGTCAGATGCTCGACATGCACCTAACAGGGTACCCAACGCGTGGGCGCTCTAAAAGAACCTCTCGGTTGCATTTCGAAGGATGAGCCCGCGCCACCTACTTTTTGCGGTGCAAAAAGCGTGCGATGTCATCCTCGGTGGGGCTTTTGATATCAAAGCGCAGCGACAGCCAGCGTAGTCCCATGGTCACCACGACGCAAACGACCAGTGCGACGACATTGCTGACCAAGCCGCTCATGACAAGGCAAACATAGCTTGCCGATCCGGCGATGGCCGCGATGGCATAGAAGTTGGTGCGCTGGAAGATACCCGGCACCACACCCATAAAACCATCTCGCAGCATGCCGCCGCCCACCGCGGTAAAAAAGCCCATCATGATGCACACCGCCGGCGCAAAGCCGTAGACCAGCGCCTTGTCTGCGCCGGTTGCCGCATAAATACCCACCGAGATGATATCGAGCAGGGGAATGAGCTTTTCGGGCTTGTCGACGATTGCCGGGAAGATGTAGATGATGGCCGCGGTGGCGATGGAGAGCGGGAGCGCCATCGGTTGGTTGAGGATGTAGACGTTGCCCACCTGCAGCGTCATATCGCGCAAAAGACCGCCGCCCAGTCCACAGACCACGGCGAGCGCGACGGCGCCCACCAGGTCGAGTTTGTGCTCGCGTGCGACCAGCACACCCGAGATTGAAGCCGCGACGACGGCGAACATTTCGAGCCAAAACGGGATGGCGACCATGGCATCCGTGGCGTGTGAGGTAACGGTCATAGCGGCGACGACGGGCAAGATGGGGTCCTTCTGATTGCGGGTTTAGACAATGCCCGTACATAGTACATGGTTGGCGGGTGTGGCGACCCTATTGCTCGGTAAACGGTCGGGACCGGGTGGGGGCGTGGCATTGCCAGAATGCCAGAGTTCCAGAACACGTACGTCACCCTCCAAAAACGACATTTTTCGACATCTTTGGAGGCTGACGTACATGTTTTGATTGAGCTCACAGCATGAGTGGGTTGATTTACTCATATCCGGTATATTTCCCCACTTCAACGGACATAAGAGTTGGATACCGGCTCAGAGCGAGAGGCCCTCAATGGATACCCCTGTTCTCATTTCGCATAAAACCGCATGGTTTGTCCATCATGCACCCCAGAATTTGGTTCAGTCTCTTGCGCGGCATGACTACCAGATAGGCGCGCAAGGCATCTCCACCCAGCAACGTGTTGCACGCATACGACAGGCCCTTACCGACTGCGGCATTCCGTCCGATATGCTTAAGACTATCGATATCGCGGTTGTATTCGAATTTGAGCGAATTCGTACCAAAGGCGTCGTTTGCCACATTCTTGGACAAAATCTTCCCTACGAGCATATTAACGAGTTGACGCCCGGAATCTTCATCACCGACGAAGCCTTCACCTTCGCGCTCGCTGCCGAGTGGATGGATAGGATCGAATATCTCGAATATGGCTATGAAGTTTGCGGCGATTATCGCATGAGGCTCAATCCCGTCGACCCTTATACCGAGCAACCAGCCACCACCTCCAAGGATGAAATAACCGAACTGCTCGATCGGCACCCCGGCAAACCCGGTGCCACACGTGCACGGCTTGCGCTCAGGCACATCTACGATCACTCGGCCTCGCCTATGGAGACCGCTTCGGCAATCGCCCTCTCGCTCCCAACAAGCGAAGGCGGCGTTGGCATCCGAGGTATCGAACTCAACAAACCGCTCGAGATCCCTCAACGTCTCTGGCATTGCGCCAAAGCTCGAACACTCAAAATCGATGCGCTCGTGACCTATAAGCGCAGGGAGCTCGGTATCGAATATAAGGGCGGTTTTCACGATGAGCTCGAGCGCAAGGGAGCAGATGCAGAGCGAGAGGCCGTTCTCTCCCAAATGGGATATCGAATCGTTACGCTCACTTCGGCTCAGTTCGGCAGCCAGCTCGCCTTTCACCGCGCCATGAACAACATTCGCGAAGCACTCGGCATGCCTCGCTGTACCGACACCGGGTATCAGAGAAAACAAAACGAACTACGCAAGGCACTTATCCGCAACTGGAAAAGCATGCGAGACGAGGAGGCACCTTCCGAATAGTGCTGCTCCCGTGAGCTCAATCCAAACGTGTACGTCAGCCTCCAAAGATGTCGAAAAATGTCGTTTTTGGAGGCTGACGTACATGTTTGGGGAAGCGCGGGATCGAGATGTATTTCGATAACAAAAAAGCTCCCATTCTTGGGAGCTTTCTCAATCTAAATGGCGGAGGAGGAGGGATTCGAACCCTCGTGACCTTATACAGGCCAAACGGTTTTCGAGACCGCCGCATTCAACCACTCTGCCACCCCTCCGCGTGGGGTAAAAACAAAGCAGGCTCGAAGGCCTGCTTTGGAATTAACTGGCGGAGAGTCAGGGATTTGAACCCTGGAGACGCTTTTGACGCCTACACGATTTCCAATCGTGCTCCTTCGGCCACTCGGACAACTCTCCGTTAAATGCGAAAGTCAGTATACACGAGGAATCGCAAAGTGCAAACAGAAAAGTTGGCATTTTTTAAAACGCTTGGCCGCGCTTGGCGTTGCGGTGGGGTTTGAGGTACCAAAAAAAACGGCTTTCGACCAGCGTGGTTGATCAGCTCAATTGTTCAAAAGGGGTATTCATAAGCGACTTGGCAATGAATATAAAAATCTTTGGGTGGTGTTGTAGACCACTGGTATGCATTTTGCGACCACAACCATGCGCCCGTTGACCTGCGACTTGGCTCAGCTTGTCCCCACGGCACCGTATCTTGTCCACAGATCCGTCAAGCTTTTGGTCAGCATTTGGTTGGAATGCGCATGAAACGTCATGCGAGTATGGGCATATGTGGAGGTCATGAGGTTGTAGCTGCATATTCTTGCAGCCTAGGAGGTTGAAAGATATTATTACCAAGTCTTTTCCTGCTTCAGGCGCACCTTCACGACCTGAAGCCACATTTGCCCAGAGGAGGTGACAATATGAAGGCTTATGAACTGCTGTTCTTTGTTGACCCGTCGCTCGACCCCGAGACTCGTCTCGCTGTTATGAAGCGTATCGATACCACGATCGCTGAGGGCGCTGGCAAGGTCGACTCCGTTGACGAGTGGGGCAAGCGCAAGCTCGCCTACGAGATCAACGATCTCACCGATGGTGACTACACCCTCATCAACTTCCACGCAGATCCTACCCAGATCGCCGAGCTTGATCGCGTCCTGCGCATCACCGACGCTGTGGTCCGCCACATGATCGTCCGTCGCGACGACCAGGAGTAAGACTGTCGTTTTGGACTGGGCTTGTGCCCCAAGAGGAAGTAGTGAGTTATGAGCATCAATCGAGTGAACATCACCGGTAACCTCACCCGCGATCCCGAGCTGCGCGCCACCGCCGGCGGAACCCAGGTTCTGTCCTTTGGCGTCGCCGTGAACGATCGTCGCCGCAACGCGCAGACTGGCGAGTGGGAGGACTATCCCAACTTTGTCGACTGCACCATGTTCGGCACCCGCGCCGAGGCCGTGAGCCGTTTCCTGGCAAAGGGAAACAAGGTCGCGATCGAGGGCAAACTGCGCTACAGCTCTTGGGAGCGCGACGGCCAGCGCCGGAGCAAGCTTGAGGTCATCGTCGATGAGATCGAGTTTATGAGCTCCCGTGGTGGCCAGGGTGGCTACGATCAGGGCGGCTACGCCCCCGCAGCTCCCGCGCCTGCAGCACGTCCTGCCGCACCGGTGGCCACGCCGCCCGCGGTCGACGTCTACGATGAGGACATCCCGTTCTAAGGGTTGTTCACCTATTTTTGAGTGAGAGGCGGCTTCGGTTCGCCGAAGTTGCCAAATGAAAGGTATTTTGACATGGCTAATGATTTTTCTGCACGTCAGCCGCGTCGTAAGTACTGCCAGTTCTGCAAGGAGAACACTGAGTTCATCGACTATAAGGACACTCAGCTTCTCCGTAAGTACATGACCGACCGTGGCAAGATCAAGCCCCGTCGCGTCACTGGCGCTTGCACGCAGCATCAGCATGACATCGCCAACGCCATCAAGCGCGCCCGCGAGATGGCTCTCCTGCCGTACACCGTCCCCGTGGTTTCCTCTCGTGGCAACCGCGACCGCGGCTAAGAAGGGAGACGCATCATGAAGGTTATTCTTCTCGATGAGATCAAGGGCAAGGGCGGCGAGGGTGACGTCGTAGAGGTCGCTCAGGGTTACGCTGAGAACTTCCTGTTCCCCAAGAAGCTCGCTGTTGCCGCCACCAAGGGCAACCTCAAGCAGCTTGACGAGCGTCGCAACAACATCGCCAAGCGCGAGGCCGTCCGTCTGGCTACCGCCAACGAGACCAAGGCTGCCTTCGAGGGCAAGACGGTCACCGTTGACGTCAAGGTCGGCGACGAGGGCATCCTCTTTGGCTCCGTTACCGCCGCTATGATCGCTGACGCCATCAAGGCTCAGCTCGGTATGGACATCGACCGCAAGCGCGTCGAGCTCGGTAAGCCCATCAAGGTTGCCGGTGCCCACACCGTTGCCATCTCGCTGTACCGCGAGATCAAGGCCGAGGTTGTCGTTCTCGTCGGCGTTACCGCCGAGGAGCTCGCTGCCGAGGCTGAGGTCGAGGAGGCCGCTGAGGTCGCCGAGGCCGAGACCGCCGAGGTCGAGACTGAGGCTGCTGCCGAGTAGCATTTGCTGCAACGCAACAATCTTGTTCTAAGAAGGGCGCTCTGGGAAACCAGGGCGCCCTTTTGTTTTTTTTGCGCTGAGTGAGTGTCATGGCGAACGTTGCGCCGAAGTCCTGTATACAGGACCGTTCATCCGTTTGGTTCGGTGATGATTGGCCGCGCGCGGCGCGTTTTGGGACCGTGGCTGATACTATGGATGCTCGCAAGCGATATGAATGAGGATGCTCATGGCATATGACGATAGGGAGATCGGGCTGACGGTCGAGGACCGCGGCTCAAAGTTGGGTCTTCCCCAAAACCAAGATGCAGAGGCCAATGTACTGGCCGCTATGCTGCTATCGCCCGAGGTGGTCGAAGAGGCCCAGGTCGAGCTGCAGCCCGATGACTTCTACCGGCCCATTCATAAGACCATCTATACCGCGATGGTCGATATGTACAACAGCCGCATTCCCATCGACTCCATCTCGCTGATCGATTACCTGCGAAGCATCAACAAGCTCGATGCCGTGGGTGGCGAAGCGTACATTTTGGAGTTGATGGGTCAGACCCTGTCGCTCGTGAACTGGCAGCACCATGCCGCCATCGTCCGTCGCGACTCGATGCTGCGCGAGCTGATCGGCGCCACCAACGAGATTAACGCGCTGGCCTATAACGCCCCCACCGACACCAAAGAGGTCGTGGAGCTGGCCGAGAGCAAGCTGCTCAAGGTTACGGCACGTGAGGTCAAGTCGAGCTACAAGACACTGACCGAGTTTATGGTCGAGGCCTATAACGAGGCCGAGGAAGTGTGCCAGGCCGGTGGTCAGGCGGCGGGCGTGCCCACCGGCTTCCCGTCGCTCGACCGCATGCTCATGGGTTTCCGCGAGGGTCAGCTCA
>CABQNA010000083.1 GCA_902465425.1 uncultured Collinsella sp. | reverse complement strand
GACCCAGGCCGCCAAGGGCTCCATGCTCAACACGCCCAACACCTTTGGCATCTACGTGTGCGGCAAGGTGTTCCACTGGGTCGAGCAAACCGGCGGGCTTGCAGCCATGGCCGAGCGAAACTGGGCCAAGGCCAACCTGCTCTACGGCCTGCTCGAGCACAGCGAGCTGTTCCATGGCACCGCGCAGGCCGACAGCCGCTCCATCGCCAACGTCACCTTCCGCACCGGCGATGCCGAACTCGACGCGGCCTTTGTCGCAGGCGCGGCCGGGCACCAGATCCAAAACGTCAAGGGCCATCGCCTCGTCGGCGGCATGCGCGCCAGCGTGTACAACGCCGTCACCATGGAGGACGTGCAGGCGCTGGCCACGTACATGAAGAACTTCGAAGCGCAGCATAGTTTGAGCCCGCGATCTAACTAGCCCGCGGGCCGACCAGCCACTTCAAACCACTTGTTTTAAACAAACCCGCTAAGGAGTTTTTCCATGCGTAAGATTAAGACCATCGACGACATCACCAAAGACGGCAAAGTCGAGTTTGGCGAGGGCTACGAGTTTGTAAGCACCGCCGAGGAGGCCGACGCGATCCTGATGCGCTCGACCGACCTGCACGGCTACAAGCTGCCCGAGGGCATCCGCGCCATCGCCCGCTGCGGCGCCGGCGTCAACAACATCCCCGTCGAGGAGTACGCCAAGAAGGGCGTCGTCGTCTTTAACTCCCCCGGCGCCAACAGCAACGCCGTCAAGGAGCTCGTCCTAGGCATGCTGGTGCTCTCGAGCCGCGGCGTGGTGCAATCAATGAACTGGGTGCGTGACAACGCCGACGACCCCGAGATTCAGGTCGATGCCGAAAAGGCCAAGAAGGCCTTTGTGGGCCGCGAGCTCAAGGGCAAGCGCATCGGCGTCATCGGTCTGGGCAACGTAGGCTCCAAGGTCGCCAATGCCTGCGTCGACCTGGGCATGGATGTCTACGGCTACGACCCGTTCATTTCCGTTGAGCACGCGTGGGTGCTGAGCCGCGAGGTGCAGCGCGTGGGCACGCTCGAAGATCTCTGCCGCGGCTGCGATTACCTCACGGTGCACGTGCCCAGCAAGGCCGACACCATCGGCATGATCAGCACCGAGCAGATTAACCTGCTGGCACCCGACGCCGTGCTCATCAACTACGCACGCGAGACCATCATTGACGAGGACGCCGTTGACGCCGCCCTGCGCGAGGGCAAGCTCAGCTGGTTTAGCTGCGACTTCGCCACGCCCAAGACCGTCAAGATGCCCAATACGTTTATCACCACGCACTCGGGCGCCGGCACCGGCGAGGCCGAGGCCAACTGTGCCGATATGGCCATCAGCGAGCTCAAGGATTACCTGGAGAACGGCAACATCGCACACAGCGTCAACTACCCCGCCTGCAGCATGGGCAAGGCGCGCGCCGCAAGCCGCATCGCCTGCCTGCACGCCAACGTGCCCAACATGATCGGCCAGATCACGGCAATCCTGGCCAAGGACAATGCCAACGTGCAGCGTATGACCAACGAGTCCGCCGGCGAGAACGCCTACACCATGTTCGACACCGACGAGCACCTGAACGGCAGCACGATCGAGGCGCTTAAGCAGATTCCGTCGATGTATCGCGTGCGCGTGATCAAATAGCGCCGGCTGATCTGACGGGCAGTTCCCCATGTGGCCTGCCCGTCACTGACATTGAATGCCCGCGGGGGCGCCTTTCGCACGAGAGGCGCCCCCGTTTTTGTGAGCACTCCATTAAATGCACTGAGCCGCTTCTTGGCATACAATCTGTATGTTGACCTAACTATCTGTGAGGTGCCTATGGTTGATACAGATTTTGCTTGGCGGCTTACGCAAGAACTCGTGCGAATCGACAGCTCAGACCCGGGTGCGTATGAGGACGAGATTGAGCGCTATATCAAAGCGTTGGTTGAGGAACGGTTGGCGCAGCTGAGCCATCCGGTGCTCCATGCCGTGCAGGTTGAGGAACTCGAGGTGCTGCCCGGGCGCCGCAACCTTATGGTCACCGTGCCGGGACTGAGCGACGAGCCACGGCTCGTCTATATCTGCCATATGGATACCGTTACGCTGGGCGATGGCTGGGACGCAAACACGCCGCCACTCGGGGCGGTTGTGCGTAACGACAAACTCTATGGCCGTGGCGCCTGCGACATGAAGGGTGGCCTGGCCTGCGCCATTGCCGCACTGGTCTATACGCTCGAGCGCGTGGTAGCGGATGGCGCGCTGCCCCGCCGCGGCTTTTCGCTCATCTGCTCGGTCGACGAGGAAGATTTTATGCGTGGCTCAGAGGCCGCGATCGATGCTGGCTGGGTCGGCTCACGCGAATGGGTGCTGGACACCGAGCCCACCGACGGACAGATCCAGGTGGCGCACAAGGGGCGTACGTGGTTCGAGATTGAAATGGATGGCGTGACGGCGCATGCAAGCCAGCCCTGGAAGGGCGCGGATGCCGTCGCCGCCATGGCCGAGGTCGTGTGTTCGCTCCGTCGCGCGTTTGTGGCGCTGCCCGCGCACGATGAGCTGGGGCCTTCGACCATCACGTTCGGCCAAATCGAGGGCGGATATCGCCCCTACGTCGTACCCGACCGCGCCAAAGTCTGGGTCGACATGCGCCTGACCCCGCCGACCGATACGGCCGCCGTAACGCGCATGGTAGAGCAGGCCATCGCCGGCGCCGAAGCCGCCGTTCCCGGTTGCCACGGCAGCTACGTCGTGACGGGCGACCGCCCCGCCATCGAGCGCGACCCAAACTCTCCCCTTCTAGCAGCGCTCAAGCGTGCCGCCGATGACGTGACGGGCGCGGACACGACCGTCGGCTTCTTTACCGGCTACACCGACACCGCCGTCATCGCCGGCAAGACAGGTAACCGCAATTGCATGAGCTACGGTCCCGGGTCGCTCGCGCTCGCGCACAAGCCCAACGAATATGTGCCCCACGCCGATATCGTTCGTTGTCAGAACGTGCTCATCGCGCTCGCCGATAACGTGCTCTGGGACGCGAGCGGCCAAGTTGGGGCATAATAAGCCGCGAACAAACCGACTCGTGCGTTAGGACCGCCCATGAAAGCACTTCCGTTTCCCTGCATCCGCCCGGCTCAGGACCGCGTGCTCGAGGCGCTGCCTGCAATGGGCAGCATCCTGAGCGGCAACGATGCTCTGCGCGGAGCCATTGCCGATGGCCTGATGCTTAAGGACCCAGGTGCGGCGTATTACGTGTACGAATGCTCGGGCGAGCCGGGACGCGTGACGGGCGTTGTGGCGATCTGCCCGACGAGTGTACTTGCGGGCGGCAAGGGCGATGCCAGCGCCGACGTGGCCGCCGCCGCGCGCGCGATCGCCGAGCTCAAGGTGCAGCCGCGCCCCGTGTCGCTCGCCTACGAGGCGTCGCCCGTCATGGACATCATCCTGGGCGCTGCCAAAGAGGGCGCCTCGCTCTACGCCGTCACCGACCCCGCGGGTATTACGCACCGCGTGTGGGAGGTCAAGCGCGAGGACGCCGTCGGCGCCATCCGTGCCATGCTCGACCAGGCGCCGGAGCCGGCACTGGCCGACGACCCTGCCTACGCTGCCGCACTAGTCGAGGCATCACAGCTCCTGGCCGATGAGGCCCGTTCCGCCGGAACGTACACCGGCAAGGAGCCGTTCAACTTTACCGTTGCCGTGCTCTTCCCCGCTGCGCAGGTCAGCGGCGGCGCACCGCAGGTTCCGACGGGTCTGCTCACGCACCAAGTCGCGCGGTTCTAGCAAGACCAGACCGCGCAGCACAAAAATCGGCAGCTCAACAAACAGGGGGCGGAGATGCAGCAGGTACATGCATCTCCGCCCCTTTTGCGTCGAGAAGTTATGCCAGCGACCCGTGCCGCCACGCTCGCGTTATCCCCGTTGCGGGCCTGCTGCCGCCACAAGTGGTTCAAGCCCCAGCTCGCGCGCGTAATCCTCCTGCGTAAAGACTTCGACAAGTTCAAACGTATCGGCCGTATCGTCAAACGCAAAATGCAGCACTGAGCAGTTGCCCGGCACGCGTTCGCGCTCGTCTGCCGCCGCGCCCCGCACGTGGTCCAAAAACTCCTTGATAGCCGAGCCATGGCTCACCGCGAGCACGCACTCGTGGTCCGGACGTCGCATAAGATCGGTTATCGTCGCCGCCATGCGCTCGCGCACCTGCATCTGGCTCTCGCCGCCAAACTGACGATAGAAATCTCGCCACGGGCGCTCGGGCATAAGCATCACGCGCTCGGCCTCAAAGTCGCCAAAGAACCACTCACGCAGACCGTCCAGGCGCTCGTACGCCAAGCCCGGCCACAGGTTGGCGATAGTCTGCTCGGTGCGATGAAGCGTGGAGGCGTAGGCATGATCGGGCTCAATGCCGCACGCACGTAAAAACATGCCGGCGCGCGCCGCCTGGTCGCAACCCAACTGCGTAAGCGGCGAGTCACTCCACCCCTGAATGATACGCTTGAGGTTGAATATCGTCTGTCCATGACGGACCAGATACAGATCTTTATTCATAGGGGTCCTTTCGTTCGTTACCAATCAAGGAGCGAAAACGCCCCGTCGCAATAGCCAAAATGAAGCACGGCTCCGTTGTCGGGTAGCTCTCCCCTGCCAGTCACATACTCAAGAAACTCCTGGCAGGCTGAGCCGTGGGAAACCGCCAGCACGCAGTCGTGCTGCGGCCTGGCCATGATGCGCGACAGCACCGCGACCATACGCGACTGGAGCTGCACTTCAGACTCGCCACCAAAGGCCACCGGATAATCACCCCAGGGCTGCGGCGGCATATCGCGATTTGATGTGCCCTCCAGCGAGCCCAAATGCCACTCGCGTAGGTCATCGACCAGCTCTATCGAGCAGCCCTCGCCAGCAATTAGCTCAGCCGTACGCCGCGCCCGGCCCAACGGGGAGGAATACACACGGTCAAAGGTCACGCCACGCGCCTCAAACGCCGCGCGCGTCGCCAGCGCCTGCTCGCGCCCGCGCGCCGTAAGCGGCGAATCGTGCCCACCCTGCAAAATGTTCTGCACGTTGAGCTCAGTCTGCCCATGCCGCACCAAATACAAATCTGCCACACGCCCTCCTCTCGCACCACCGCAAAGGGGACAGGTACCTTTGTGGTGGTTTACCGCCGGATCACACCGCGGTGACGCTCAACTACAGCAGTACGTCGGCGAGCGAACGCTTGGGTACGTGGTGCACCCGTGCCTCGTCGCGCCAATAATTGATGGAGCCATCGGGGTTGGAATCGATCGCATCGATCACCTGCGTCTCGGCCGGAACGCCAAACGCCATGATCAGCTTGAGCTCATACTTGTCGCTATCGAGCCCCATGGCATCGATCGCGTGGGGCGTAAAGGCCTTGAACATGCAGGCAGCCACCTCGGGCGTGGCGCTGCGGGCGGCGAGCATCATCGTCTGCGCGGCAATGCCCGTGTCGACCTCAGTAATAGGAGCGGCGGGCTTACCCGGAACGGCGCGCTCGGCAAGAATCGCGATGTAGCCGGTCGGGCGCTCACCCTCGGCAGGACCCGGCCAGTCCTTAAGCGCGCCGGCCCATGCAAGCTCGTCAAACACGCGAGCGCAGTCCTCGGAACCGCTCACCACATGAAAACGAAGACGCTGAGCATTGGCACCACAGGGAGCCAGGTGAGCCAGCTCTGCCAGCTCGAGCAAAAACTCACGCGGCACGCGCATGGACTCGTCAAAGCGACGGCACGTACGGGCACGGCGGACCAGCGCGTCAAACGTGTCCAGGCCGAGCTTTTCGCAACCTTGCTTTGACATCGACTCCGCGCTAGACGGCGCCGCGGGAACTGTTTCGTTCATAGGGACCCCCAATTTCGGGCAATTGTTCTTAGGAAAATCTAACCTAAAACGTAGGCAATAACGAACAGGGCCGCAATGTTCTACACCTGTTGAATAGAAAATCGCGACGTGGGGAACAACGGAAACAATTCGGGGCCTTTTGGTTACGTTTCACCCTCCCCGACCCATACGCCAGCGCCTTTAGGCGATACTGGTCGTAACGATCAAGGCTTACGCCGCACGGAAAGGAGACATTATGGGCATCTTTAAGAATGATGACCAAAAATCGAGCCAGTTTGGATTTGACGAGAAAAGCATGGCAGGCAAGGCCGTCAAGGCCGTGCGCTGGATTTACGCCATCACGGGCGTCTTGGCGCTCGTCGCCGGCATCGCACTGCTGTTTGCGCCCGCCAAGTCCCTCGTCTTCCTAACGACCGTCTTGGGCTTCTACTTTGTGATCACGGCCGCGATCAGGCTGTTTACCGCTGTTTTCGAGCCACTGCTGCCCACCGGCTGGCGCGTGACGAGCATCATCTCCAACCTACTCATTATCTTGGGCGGCGTCATAATCCTGCGCAACCAGGCCTTCTCGACCGCAACGCTCACCACGATGGTGGTTATCGTGGCCGGCTTTGGCTGGATCGTCGAAGGTGTCATGTCCATTCTGGAGTCCGAGCTTTCGTCCAACCGTGCCCTCGCCATCCTGAGCGGCGCGCTCTCCATCATCGCCGGCATGTTCGTGTTTATCTATCCGCTGTGGTCGGCCAAGATGCTCGTCATCTTTAGCGGCGCCGCACTGCTGGTGTTTGGCGTAACGCTGATTGTCCGCGCCATTCAGTTTGGCAAACTGGTGCACTAGATGCCAAGGACGCTCTTTATTGATGCCGACGCCTGCCCGGTCACGCGCGAGTCGATTGACTGCGCGCGGCGGGCGGGCGTCGCCGTTGTTATCGCCGGCAACAGCACGCAAAACCTGGAACGGCACATTCGCCGCGACGACCCGCGCGATGCCGAGCACGCGCGACGCGGCTTTTGGGTC
>CABQNA010000082.1 GCA_902465425.1 uncultured Collinsella sp. | reverse complement strand
TCACGGGTATCGGACTCGACCATACACGCATTCTGGGAGACACGCTCGAGGCCATTGCGGGGGAGAAGGCTGCGGTCATTAAACCCGGGCGCCTGGTTGTACTGGGTGAGGGCACGCATGAGGCGAGTGTTCAGCGCGTGATGGATGCGCGTTGTCGCGAGTGCGGCATTGTGCCGCTTGTGGTGAACCATGCCACGACCAAGGTGCCGGAGCACGTGGGCGATACAGTTGAGTTTAGCTGCACTACGCCGCGTGCGATCTATACGTCGAACATGGTCAAGCCGGCGTATCAGCCGCAGAATGCTGCGTGCGCGATTATGCTGTGCGAGGGGTATCTGGATCGCAAGCTCGATCATGACAAGCTCGATGCGTCGCTTATGGGCTGCCCCACGCCGGGCCGATTTGATGTGCTGGGAACCGATCCGCTCAAGCTGATCGACGCCTGCCATAATCCCCAGAGCTGCGAGAACTTTGTGAGCGCGCTGGACGAGATCGATCCGTGCGTTGAGAATCGCCCCACGCTGCTGTGTGCCGCGCTGGCCGATAAGGACGTGGCGGGTATCGTTGACGTTTTGGTTCCGGCGTTCCCCCGCGTGGTCGTGACCCAGACCGATTCCGATCGCGCCCTGCCGGCAGAGGAACTCGCCGCCCTGGTGGACACCGATAAGCTCGCAGGCGTATACCCGAGTGTGTCCGAGGCCCTCGCTGCCTTCGAGGCCGCAGGCGAGTCCTTCGTTGCCGCCGGTACGATCACCCTAGCCGGCGAAGTAGCCGGCCTGCTGCGTTAACCCATCCCCTCATCAGTTGCGGTGAAATAGTTCCTGTTTTTGGGTTTTAGCAGCCCATCCAGGAACTATTCCACCGCAACTCAAAAGCAGTCAATTTGGGACGGGGTTTTTTAGCTGTCTTGTGCCCCGAGTTGACTCGCTTGCCTCGAAATGGGCCTATCTACTACGTTTTGGCGACTACCCTCGACCACACGGAAAATCGTGAAATCAAAACCGCAGGTAGACGGCTTGATGGTTTTCAAAAAAGACTCGCATGGTCGACCCATGCGAGTTAAACGTAGTAGATAGCCCGTTTTCGTGGCGCGACGTAATCGCAATGTGTCAAAGGGACTGTTCCTTTGACACATTGGCTAGTCTAGGCGGACCGGATCGTGGGTGTAGGCGTTGAGAATCTCGACGCCGTTCTCGGTCACCAGGGCTAGGTCTTCGATGCGGACGCCGGTGCGGCCGGGGAGGTAGATGCCTGGTTCGATCGAGAACGTCATGCCTGGCTCAACGACCTGCTCATTGACCAGCGAGACGTCGCCCGGCTCGTGGTCCTGCAGACCAATCGAGTGGCCCAGACGATGCGTAAAGTACTTGCCGTAGCCTGCGTTCTCGATCACGTCGCGCGCGGCACGGTCCAGGTCGCACATGCGCACGCCCGGTGCGATGATCGCCTCGGCGGCCTCGTTGGCGCGGCGCACGATATCGTAGATACGCGCGGTCTCCTCGTCCGGCTCGCCCCAAAAGAACGTTCGCGTCATGTCCGAGCAATAGTTGCAGCGACGTCCACCAATGTCGAACAGCACCACGTCGTCACGCTTGAGTACGGTATTGTCGGGCTCGTGGTGCGGGTCGCCGGCGTTGGCGCCAAAGCTCACGATGGGCGGAAAGCTAAAGCCCTCGCAGCCGTGCTTGCGATACAAGCCGAGCATCTGGTCGGCAATTTCGCGTTCCGTCACGCCTTCGTGGACGAGCTTGATCGCGTCGGTCATCACGGCGTCGTTGGCTGCCGAGGACACGCGCATAAGCTCCTGCTCAGTGGCATCCTTGTGGGTGCGCGCGGCGGTGACGGCAAAGTCACCCAGGAAAAACTCGCTTGCGGCGTGGCGCTCCATGAGCGGCATCAAAAAGCCGGAACGCATGACGGTGTCGATACCAAGCGGCTTGTCTGGGTCGATCTCACTCGCGATGGCGTCGGCCACGACATCGGTATCGGTGTGGTAGGCGACGCGCGCATTGTCATACTCTGGCAGCTGGTGCAGGGCGTTGACTAGGATCACCGGCTCGCTACCGCGTGTGAGCAGCACGCCACAAAAACGCTCGAACATATCGGCATAAAACCCGGTCAGATAGTAGATCGACCACGGGTCGTTCACAAGCAGCTGCGCGCCGGGGTGCTGAGCCTCGAGCGCATCGAGCACGCGCGCCACGCGCTGGTCATCGACATGTGCCATACATCGTCCTTTCGCTAGGTTACCACCATGGTATCCCAAGCGCCCCCTCATAAGTTGCGGTGAAATACGGACCGTTGGGCGGCTTGGAGCCGGAAAACAGTCCGTATTTCACCGCAACTGAGGTGGGGACGGGGTGGATGGTGGGGTAGCTAAAAGGGCCCCGTGCCAAATAGGCTGAAAGAGGCCCGTCCCAAATGGGCTGGTTTCAAAAGTATGGCGGATTACGGGGCTGGACCTGTATTACTTGACCATGGGAAAAATCGCGAAATTAAAACCGCAGGTAGACGTCTTATCAAAAATCGAAAACTGCCGGTATGGATGGGGGTCTCCGAATTGGCCCCGTAATCCGGCATAGTTTTGAAATGGCACTAAAGTAGGCACAAGCTGAATACCGATTCCAAGGATAGTTGCGGTGGAATAGTTCCTGGATGACGGGGTTTTGGCGGAAACCAGGAACTATTTCACCGCAACTGCGGAGGAGGACCGGGCGGATGGTGGAGTAGCTAAAAGTGCCCCGTCCCAAATTAGCTAGGCTGGGTCGATGTCCATGCTGGCGATTAGGTTGATGTTGGTGTCTAGGAGGTTCTCTAGCACGACGTCGCCCATGCGGATGGGGGCGTTGACGACTAGGCCGCGGATGAGGTCCATGGCCTGGGCGTGGAGCGTCAGCGGGATGGCTTTGGCCGTGCGCACGGGGAGCAGGGCTTCGTCGCCTCCGGATACGGCCACGGTGGTGGTGAGCACGCGCATGGGGCAGGTGAGCTCCTGATGTGCGAACTTATCGCCGCGCGGGCAGCTGTTTCCGGTTACGGAGCGCACTTCCACCACGGCGCCATTGGCATCGCGCCCTACCTCTACGGTCAGAAGGCACTCGGATGGGCAGGTCGTGCAGTTGAACTGCAGCGTTTCGATCACGTTATCGCTCATAGTTTATGCCTCCTCAATGGGATCGACGGACAGGACAATTTCGCTAACACCCAGGTTGAGTGCGCTCTGAATCACCTTTGCCGGCAGTGGGAAGCTCTCCATTACACTTGGTTTAAACGGGCGGACCTTTCCTGCAAACAGTTCTTCGTCGCCTGCCAGAATGCGCACGCGGGCGGCGTCGACCGGTCGGCGCACGCGGAAGTTGAGTTTGGTGAGTGCCACAGCCGTAATGCGTCCCGGCAGCGCGTAGCCCGCAATGCCGGCGGGGGAGACCGTGAACTGGCAGCTCGGGTCCGCAGTACCGTGCCCGACGTTCGCGCCGCTCCCCAGCGCGTATGCCGCCGCAGCCGCGCCGGCACGCTCGGACTCGGTCGTCACGTTGTCGGCCAGGTCGTGCACGTGCAGCACGTTGCCACAGGCAAAGATGCCCGGCACGCCCGTTTGCAGGCTCTGGTCCACGACGGCGCCGCGCGTGCGTGGGTCAAGCTCAACGCCCGCGCCCACTGAAAGCTCGTTTTCGGGAATCAGACCCACCGAAAGCAGCAGCGTGTCGCACGGAACAACGCGCTCGGTTCCCGGAATGGGCGCCAGGTGCACGTCGACCTGGCTTACCTCGACGGCCTCCACGCGATCGTGTCCGATCACTCGCGTGACGGTGGTGGACAGGTGCAGCGGAATTCCAAAATCGTCCAGGCAGTTCTTGACGTTGCGGCGCAGACCGTTGGCGTACGGCATGAGCTCGTACACGCCCTCGACGGAAATCCCCTCGAGCGTGCAGCGGCGTGCCATGATCAGCCCGATATCGCCCGAGCCCAAAATGACGGCACGCGAGCCGGGCTTGAGATTTTCGATATTGATGTATCGCTGCGCCAGGCCCGCCGTAAACACGCCGGCGGGACGGCTGCCAGGGATCTTGATCTCGCTGCGGGTGCGCTCACGGCAGCCCATGGCAAGGACGACCGCGCGCCCGGTGAGCTGCAGCATGCCGGCAGGGCTCATGAGCGTGACGGCATGGACCGCCGTGTCTTCTGTAGGCTCGCCTGAATCAATCCCAATCACCATGCTGTTCAAGAACAGCGCAATGTCGGTCGCGCGCACCTCGTCGATAAAGCGTTGCGCGTACTCGGGACCGGTGAGCTCCTGCTTAAAGTGCGAAAGGCCAAAACCGGGGTGAATACACTGGCGGAGGATGCCGCCCAGGTGCTGTTCGCGCTCCACGATGGCCACGCGCGCGCCGGCCTTATGCGCGGAAAGCGCGGCCGCCATGCCGGCAGGTCCGCCGCCGATAACGACCACGTCGAAGGCTTGCGTTTGAACGTCTTCTACGACGCTGCAATCAATCGCGCTCGATTTGAATTCCGCCATCCTAACGCACCCCCTTCAGCGGTCCCTCGACCAACCAAGATCCGGCATCCTCCAACAGCACCTCGCTGGGGTCGCAGCCCAGCTCGCGCGCCAGGATCGCAACCACACGGCTCTGGCAAAAGCCGCTTTGGCACCGACCCATGCCGGCGCGGCAGCGGCGCTTGACGCCCTCGACCGAAACTGCGCCCGGCTGGCGCCGAATCGCGGCCACAATCTCGGCCTCGGGCACCGTCTCGCAACGGCAGACGATCTGCCCCCACGCGGGATCGGACTCGATCAGCTCCTCCTTGCGCGCCAGCGGTGCACGGTCAAAGTCGTCCGGCGCGCGGCGAATTGGGTTCCAGTCCGCCCGCTCGTGCAGCTCCACGCCCGCCTCACGCATCACAAGCTCCATGCGCTCGGCAATGGCCGGCGCGCTTGCCACACCCGGCGACTGAACGCCCGCCGCCTGGAAAAGCCCCGGCACCACGGCCGACTGTCCAATAAAGAAGTCGTTCGTTCCTTGAATGACCGGACGCCCGCCGGCAAATGCGCGCACCACGCGGCGCGTATCCAGATCGGGCGCCAGCTTGCGTGCACCTGTCAGCAGCGCGTTTACATCGCTCGCATAGGTTTGCGTGTCGCCCGGCTCGCGCACGGCGGCCGTGGCGGTGATCACGGTGTTGCCGTGCACGGTGCCCGTGACGATAACACCCTTCGACACCGGCGTCGGCACGGGGTAGAGCGGCATGAGCGTGCGCGGTTCCTTGTCCAGCACCACGATGTTGCCCTGGCGCCAGACCATCTGAAACTCCTCGGCGCCCGCCATATGCGAAATGTCTGCGGCACCGTTGCCCGCGGCGTTAATCAGGTAACGGCAGCGCACGTTGCCAGCGGGAGTCGCCAGCGTAAAGTGTGCGGCTCCGTCATCCGAGCCCGCAACTTCAATTGCCTCCACTGGCGCAGACCGAATAAATGTCACGCCGTTGGCGACCGCGTTCTCCAAAGCGGCTATGGCCACTTCAAACGGGTCAACGTAACCGGTCGAAGGGCACCATAGCGCACACGTGGCCTGGGCGCTCGCGCGCGGCTCTAATTCGTGGATGCGGTCGGGCCCGACGATCGACAGCTCGGGCACACCGTTGACATTGCCGTTGCACCGCAGTTTCTCCAGATGCGCGCGATCCTTGTCGTTAAAGCCCAACACCATCGACCCGGTGCGGCAGAACAGAAAGCCCAGCTCCTGCGCCCACGTACCGTACAGTTCGCAGCCACGGGCGTTGACCTGGGCCTTAACCGTGCCCGGTGTTGGATCGTAGCCGGCGTGCACCAGGCCGCCGTTGGCCTTCGATGCGCCCAGCGCGATATCGTTGCCCGCCTCGACCACGCAAATGGAAAGGTCAAACCTCGCGAGCTGCCGCGCGATGGCGCATCCGGTGATGCCCGCGCCGACAATCGCGATATCAAACGTTTCTGCCACAGTGCCTCCCAGACGAGTTGACAGGCTGTCAATAAGACTATCCTACGGTCTACACATCCCCAGCGCGGCGGCAATGCGGCGAACAGCCCCGCAACATCCGCCAACGGCAGGCGAGGGGAGACCCGGCAACGTCGACAACCTCGTCTGCCGACAACTACGGCAACCGTTCGTCTCGATCTGTAACAGTTAGACGAGGATTTGGGTTCCAGATGTTACAGATTGAGACGTTAGTCTGGCCCCCCTCCGTTTGTCTCGACCTGTAACATCTAGACCCGGATTCCGCTCCCACCTGTTACAGATTGAGATGTTTGTGTCCGCGCCAGCCCCGCCCCTAGCCGTGGTCCCATATAAACAAACCCCGTGGTAAACTTGACCGGACTGTTAATATTCCGAAAGGTACCCGTAATGTCCAAGTACATCTCCGAGCTCATGTCGCCGCAGCTTATGGGCGTCGTTTATGCCTTCGTTGGCTTTATCATCGCCCTGTATGTGCTGTCGGTCGTCTATGTGTTCATCGACGCTCGCCGCCGCGGCGCCAGCGCCTACGTGGCATGGGGCATCATCGCCCTCATCCCGTTTGTGGGCCTCATCGCCTACCTGGTCCTGCGCCCGCACTCCTACGCGTCCGACCGCGAGGAGCAGGAGCTGGACATGGCCCTGCGCGAGCGCCAGCTTGCCCAGTACGGCACCTGCCCGCAGTGCGGCGCGCCCATCGAGAAGGACTTCGTCGTCTGTCCGGTGTGCGACACCCAGGTTCGCAATGTCTGCCCCAGCTGCCATCGCCCGCTCGATGCGCACTGGAAGGTCTGCCCCTACTGCCGAACTCGCATCCAGTAACGCATCCATCGCCGGGCTGGCCGCAAGCCACGGGCACCGTGCGTCCCGCGCAAGCCAC
>CABQNA010000081.1 GCA_902465425.1 uncultured Collinsella sp. | reverse complement strand
TCCCCTTGTTCCCACGTCGCCCGAGCCCGAGCGTGCCATTTTGGTTGGTGTTGAGTGGCGCGACAATGCATGGCCACTCGATCGATCGCTCGATGAGCTGGAGCGCCTTGCCCATACGGCTGGTGCCCAGTGCGTGGCTCGCTTGTCTCAGCGTTTGGTAAAGCCGTATCCTAAATCGTTTATCGGTTCCGGTAAGGTTGAAGAGCTGTGCGGCCTGGTGCATCGCATGGATGCCGATGTCGTTATTTTTGACGACGACCTGACGCCCTCGCAGCAATCCTATTTGGAGAAAGCGGTGGGCGAGCCGGTAAAGATCATCGATCGTACGGCACTGATCTTGGATATCTTTGGCCTGCATGCTCAGACGCGTGAGGGACGCCTACAGGTACAGCTGGCACAGCTTCAATATCTGTTGCCTCGTCTGCGTGGCATGTGGAGCCATCTCGCCAAGGAGCAGACGCGCGGCGGCATCGGCTCACGCTTTGGTCAGGGTGAAAGTCAGCTCGAGGTCGACCGTCGCCTCATTCGTAATAAGATTGCCGCGCTTCGTCGTGAGCTTAAGCAGGTTGAACAGCGTCGCGATGTCCAGTCCAAGAGCCGCATTGAGTCACCGGCGTTTCGCGTCGCGTTAGCCGGTTATACCAATGCCGGTAAATCGACGTTGCTCAATCGCCTGACCGGCTCTACGGTACTTTCGCAGGACAAGTTGTTTGCTACGCTCGACCCGACGACGCGTTCGTATCGCCTGCCCGGCGGTCGCGGCATGACGATCACCGATACCGTCGGCTTTATTCAAAAGCTGCCGCATGGTCTGGTCGATGCCTTTAAATCGACACTGTCCGAGGTGTTGGGTGCCGATCTAATTCTCAAAGTCGTAGATGCGTCTGACGAGGACTATGAGCGGCAGCTGGAGGCTGTCGACCGTGTGCTTGATGAGATCGGTGCCGGCGAGCGTTTGACGCTTACGGTGTTCAATAAAATCGATCTTCTCGATAGCGTTGATCGATTGAGTTTCCGTCGTCGTTATCCCGAAGCCGTTCTGTTCTCGGCCCAAACGGGCGAGGGGCTCGACGATCTCGTCGATCGCATCGCTCGCGAGGCAGCTGCCACCGATGTACTGCTTTCAGCCGACATTCCGTATCGTGAAGGTGCGCTCATCACGCTCGTGCATGAACAGGGAACCCTCCTGCATGAGGAATACCTCGAGGACGGCGTTCGTATTGTGGCAAAGCTTCCGGCTCGTATCGCACCGCGTCTCGAGCGTTATCGAACAGAGTAAATCAGCTCCAGCACGCCCAAGATAATGGGCTGATGCAGCAGGTAGAACGGCAGCGCATGGCGTCCGAGGCTTGCGAGCGCCGGAACGGGATTCTCATAGGACCATGCTGGCGCCTCGCGGCTTGATTTCTGTGCGGCGTGGGCGGCAAAGAAGCCTGTGAGGTACATAAAAAAGAATGGGATGAGTGGATAGTAATCACCGGAGACAAAGTCTGGACTTGGGAACCCCAGCCAAGCTAGATAGGGGATAGGGTAGACCGCTTTAGGAATGCTCCAGGTACAGGCAAAGAGTATGAGGCAAATCGTTATACCCCATACTGTCGGCACCCTATCGAGAACCGTGCGCGCGAGCGCAATAATGGCAGTGCACGCCGCCATGCAATAAATGATGCCAAAGTTCACTGAATCGTCGACTGATACGAGCGTTGTTGCAATCCAGACGACCAAAGCTGCGGCAGCGTACTTGGCCGCTCGTTTAGCATTGTTGCGTGAGAGCGTGCACATCCAACCCGCGATAAACAGGAATACCCAGCTGATGCTGGCACGCCAGATGTCTTGAAAGACGGTCTGTGCAAACCAGGGCATATCCCAACCGTACAGGTAGGCAAGATCGTAGCAAGCGTGAAAACCTGCCATTGAAATCATCGTAAACCCGCGGACGGTATCAAAGATGGTGATGCGTTTCTGCATTACGAGAACCGGCGCATCAAGCCGACGACTTTGCCCAAGATAACGGGATTCGTTGCATAGATAGGCTCCATGGTGTCATTCTCGGGCTGCAGGCGTACGCGTCCCTGCTCCTTGTAGAACGTCTTGACGGTCGCTGAACCATCAATCATGGCCACGACAATTTCGCCGTTCATGGCACTCTTTTGTTCACGGACGATGATGTAATCGCCATTGAAGATGCCGACATTGATCATTGAGCTCCCATGCACCTCAAGGATAAAGGAACCCTGATCGGTGGCGATTTCGGTCGGGATAGTAAAAGTGTCTTCGATATTCTGCTCGGCCAGAATGGGAATCCCAGCCGCGACGCGACCAACGAGCGGTAGCGAGACCGTTCCGCGAGGTGCGGTGGGCTCGTCAGATTTAGAAATTGAGACAGAGGAACCGTCCTCGTTAAAGAGTTCCAGGGCGCGCGGTTTGGTGGCATCGCGCTTGAGTAGCCCGCGCGCCTCCAGAGCAGATAGATGGGCGTGCACGGTGCTGGGGGAGGAAAGGCCCACGGCAGAAGCCATCTCGCGCACGCTGGGCGGATAACCCTTCTCCTGCTGATATTCCTTGATGAAGTCGTAAATTTGCTGCTGACGCTTGGTAATTTTGCGAGCCATCAGGGCATCCTCTCTACCCATGTCAAACAAATGTTCGAATTTTGCTTGACAGGAACAACTGTTCGAAGATAATGATAACCGAACATTCGTTCTCGCGCTAGACATTTTTGTCCGCGCGGCTTGATAAAACTGTTCTCAGCAAAACACGCGAGAGGAGAACATGATGAACGCAACGAATATGGTCCAGGGAAACCTCGCCCTTAAGCTCGAGACGCCTGCCGCGCCCGCTTTTACTGTTGTCAAGGGTGGACGTTCCGGTTATCAGCCTTTGCCCGTAAAGTCTGCTCGCACTCAGTATGCTGTTGCCGCGCCGACTCCCGCTGCCCTGAAGGTCTCGACGATTGTTGCCGTCGCCGTTGCGCTCACGCTCTTTTTTGTCCTCGCTACGTCTGTCTTTAGCGCTCGTCACGCCGCGTATGCCGAGTCCGTTTCTAACGTTACCTACGAGACCATTCGCGTTCAGGCTGGTGATTCTCTTTGGTCGCTTGCCGAGGAATATCCAATCGAAGGCCTTTCCACGCAAGAGACTTCCGACATGATCCGTAACGTCAATCATCTGGAGCATGGTTCGCTCGCCGCCGGTGCGCATCTTAAGGTTCCTGCTCGTTCGTAATCATTATCGCGCTGCGCATGGTACCCTTGTTATCGTTTAAGAGGAGGTACCATGCGCTGTCCTAAATGCGGCAAGGCACATACCCGCGTCGTTGATTCCCGTATGCAGGAGTCAAATAACACCATTAAGCGCCGTCGCGAATGTTGCTCGTGTAACTACCGCTTTACAACGTTCGAGCGATGCGAAGACCCAATTGAGGTCATTAAGTCGGACGGAACCAAGCAGCGGTTCGATCGCAATAAGCTGCTCGTCGGCTTGATGCGCGCCACTATCAAGCGCGATATCGACACTAAGAAGCTCAATGAGATTATCGACGACATCGAGGTCGAGCTGCGCTCTCGCACGTTGACGGCCGTCACGTCGCATGAGTTGGGTGACATGGTGCTCAAGCGCTTGGCCAAGATCGACAAGGTGGCGTACATCCGCTTTGCCTCGGTCTACCGCGATTTCAAAGACGTCGATGAGTTTCTGCAAGAGCTCGACAAGCTAAGGTGATTCCATGTCCAACATTACCGTCAACATAAATCGTCTCGACCCCACCGTCGAGCTTCCCAAATACGCCCATCCCACCGATGCCGGCTTGGATTTGCGCTCCAACGAGGACTGCGTCCTGAGGCCCTTCGAACGTCGTCTGGTGTCTACTGGGCTGGCCATCGCCTTGCCCGATGGCTACGCCGGCTTCGTGCAGCCCCGAAGCGGCTTGGCCATCAAGCAGGGCCTGTCTATAGTCAACACGCCGGGCCTCATCGACGCCCACTACCGAGGAGAACTCAAGGTTATCATCATCAACCTGGATCCCTCCAACAACATCCAAATCAATAAAGGTGACCGCATAGCCCAACTCGTCATCCAAGAAGTCCCCACGGTCAACCTCGTAGAAGTACAAGAACTAGACGAAACCGACCGAGGCAACGGAGGCTTCGGCTCCTCCGGCGTCGCCTAGTTGCTTCCGTCCGCTCACCCGTGGGAGGACCCTATATATCGTCCCATGCTCAAACATTCTCGCTGCGCTGCGAAACTGCGCGTGGGACGATATATAGGGCCCTCCCACGGGTGAGCTACGTTTGCATGCTTGTAACTACCGTGCCTCTTCGCTGGAAGCTGATAGCATTAATCGATTTGTAAGCCGGTGCGACAAGGGAGTTTCTCCTTTGTCGCACCGGCTTTCTAGTCGGATTGCAATTTGTTTTCAAGCAGGAAGCCTCTCGTCCGGGACTCACCCATATCGTTCCACGCGCAGTTTCGCAGCGAGCGCAGCGAAGCGAGAATGTTTGAGCATGGAATGATATGGGTGAGTCCCGGACGGGTGGGATTAGTGCGCCCTGCGAAGCGAGAATGTTTGAGCATGGAATGATATAAGGGCGGTTCCCGCCGAGCAGCGGACTTTCGCCTAGCGGATATGCGCAGGTTTTTCGCCCCAGTAGAAGCGGCAGAAGGCTCGTTTGCGCTTTTGGGGTTTGCCTACGAGCTCCATGGTTGCGATGGCTATATCTTCGGCTGCGTGGGGGCGGCGTAGCACTTCGCCGTTGATGAGTAGGGCTTTGAGTGATTCGGGATGGTCGTGCAAGTGACGTAGGGTTACGATGAGTTCACGTGCGGTGGTGACATGCATGCTGGCGCCCATGCCGGTGAGCATCGTGGTGTTGGCCTTTTCTTGACCGTATGATTTGCCCAGCAGGATCATCGGTAGATGCGCGCACAGGCACTCGGTGACGGTGAGCCCGCCCGATTTGAGGATTGCCAGGTCGCAGCCGTGCATGAGGGCCGCCATGTCGTCCACGTAGTCCAGAACCGTGACGTTTTCGAGCTTCATGGCGTCGAAGAGCGTCTTGAGGCGGGTGGCGTATTCCTTATCCTTGCCCGGCAAAAAGACAAAATGCATGTCCTCAAAGCTGCGCAGGAAGGGGAGTGTGTGGTCCATCGCCGCGCGAAAGCGGACGTACGGTTGAGGCAAGCTGGCGCCGGCCATTACCAGCACAATTGTCGACGGGGAGGTTGAACTTCTGAAGTTCTTCCTCGCGATTGTAATCCGTGTCAAACCCGGCGCGAATAGGGATTCCTGTAATGCGAATCTTTGCCTCGGACACCTTGCGCGGACGCAGCGTTTCGGCCATAAACTCGTTTGCCACGCAGAATAGGTCGGTGTCCTTATGGGGCCACCAACCCTCGACTTCGTAGTCAGTCGGTACGCAGATGACCGGATAATCGATTCCCGTAATTACGCGGGCGCCTACGGCAACATTGGCTGCCGTGATGTGCGTTGCGACCACGGCTATGGGCCTGCGGCTGCGGACATATTCGTTGAAGGCGGGGAACATAATACGCGACCATGCCGTGCCGCCACCCCAGAGAAGATGCCCCGTAAGCGTATATCGCCAGGTCAGGTCGTAAATGGGGCGCGTGGCTCCCGTAAAAGAAGCCGCGGTCTTATTGCCGTCGAATTTAATACGTCCAAAATCAAGGATATCGAGCACTTCAATCTCAACATCCTCGGGGATGCCATTGGTGCCGCGGATGAGGTCGAATGCCTGCGCAATCGCATTTGCGGCGGCTTTGTGGCCCGAGCCGACGGAGGCGTGCACGATGGTCACGAGAGGTTTTTGCTGCGCCAAGAGCGCGGTTTGCTCCGATTGGGGAGTGCTGTGCGTGAGCAGGGGAGCGTCGTCGCCCGTCTGCGTCTGATCCATCGATAACTCCCCTTCGACGTTGTAACACGGATTTATCATTGTAGTGCATGAGTGTCACGTTCACGTAAATTTGGGTATGAGCGCAAAGAACGCCAATCTTTCGACAGGAGGTCTCTTCATGACTACCCATCAGCCGATCGATGTTGCTATTATCGGTGGCGGCCCCGCGGGCTATGCTGCCGCCATTTACGCTGCGCGCTCCAACCTAACGACGACCGTGATTGAACAGGGCATGTCGGGAGGGCAGATCGCCACAACCAATGAGGTCGAGAACTATCCGGGCATTCCGCTCTTGAGTGGTGTCGAACTCGGCGAGCGTTTTCAGCAACATGCAGAGGGCCTGGGGGCACAGGTTGCATGGAGCATGGTTACGGGTATCGATTACGATGCCGATACAGCGCTGTTTACGGTGCATCATGATATGGGCGATACGCTGGCCTCGAGTGTTATCGCTTGCATGGGTGCTACGCCGCGATCTGCTGGTTTTGTTGGCGAGGATACGTATCGCGGTCGCGGTGTTTCGTATTGCGCGACGTGCGATGGCATGTTCTTTCGCGGTAAACAGGTCTTTGTCATCGGTGGCGGCAATGCCGCCTGCGAGGAAGCCCTGTTCTTGTCAGAAATCGCCAGCAGTGTGACCATCGTGCTGCGCCGCGACCAGTTTCGTGCGCCTGATGGTGTTGTCCAGAAAGTACTCGCAAAAGACAATATTACAGTTAGGTACCAAACTAGTATTGTGGAGCTATCGGGCGAAGTCATGCCAACGACGATTATCTTTAAGGACAATGCATCCGGCGAGACTCATACCGAGTCATTTGAGCCCGGCTCGTTTGGCATCTTTGTCTTTACCGGAACGCAACCCCATACCGAGCTTGTTGAGCATCTAGTTGATTTGGCGCCTGATGGCGGCATTCTGACTGATGAATCCATGGCGACCCGCACGCCAGGTCTATTTGCCGCTGGCGACATCCGTTCCAAGCGTTTACGCC
>CABQNA010000080.1 GCA_902465425.1 uncultured Collinsella sp. | reverse complement strand
CCAGGCTGCCGCCGGTGCCGCCGTGCCCACCATCTCGCGCGGACGCGTGACCTTTGTCGATGCCGCTCTGCCGCAGGGCGTGGTGGTGCCCGATGCCAACCTGGCCGTGTTCTCGATCGCCGACCTCAACGCCCGCATGGACGCCAACCGCGCGCGCAGTCGCCGCAAGGTGGACATTACGCAGATCACGTTCCCGTTTAAGCCGGGCGACTACGTGGTGCACGCTACCCACGGTATCGCGCTCTTTAGCGAGATCGCGCGCCAGGAAGTGGGCGGCAAGGAGCGCGACTACTTTTTGCTGGAATATGCCGACGGCGACAAGCTCTACGTGCCGCTCGAGCAGGTCGACCGCATTACGCGCTACGTCGGTCCCGACGGCGATAAACCGCGCTTGACCAGGCTCAATACCGCCGACTGGACGCGTGCCACCAATAAGGCGCGCAAGAATGCCAAAAAACTGGCGTTTGACCTGGTCGACCTGTATACGCGCCGCTCGTCGATTACCGGTATCGCCTGTCCGCCCGATACGCCCGAGCAGATCGAGATGGAGGAGAGCTTCCCTTACGACGAGACACGCGACCAGCTGGAGGCCATCGCCGACATTAAGGCCGACATGGAGGCGCCCAAGCCCATGGACCGTCTGCTGTGCGGCGACGTGGGCTTTGGCAAGACCGAGGTTGCCCTGCGCGCGGCGTTTAAGTGTGTGGACTCCGGCCGCCAGGTCATGGTGCTCTGCCCCACGACCATTCTGGCCCAGCAGCACTACGAGACGTTCTTTGAGCGTTTTGCCCCGTTTGGCCTTGAGGTCGAGGTGCTCAGCCGCTTCCGCACGCCGGCACAGCAGAAGCGCGCGCTCAAGGCGTTTGCCGAGGGCACGATCGATGTGCTCATCGGCACGCACCGTCTGCTTTCGGCCGATGTGAACCCCAAGAACCTGGGCCTGGTGATTATCGACGAGGAACAGCGCTTTGGCGTGCAGCACAAGGAGCAGCTCAAGAACCTGCGCGAGCAGATTGACGTGCTTACGCTTTCGGCAACGCCGATTCCGCGAACCATGCAGATGGCCACGAGCGGCGTGCGCGACATGAGCCTGATCACCACGCCGCCGACTGGGCGTCGTCCCGTGATCGTGCACGTGGGGGAGTACGACCCCGATGTGGTGAGCGCGGCGATTCGCCTGGAGGTGGGTCGCGGCGGCCAGGTGTACTACGTGTCCAACCGCGTCAAGACCATCGACGACGCCGTGGCGCGCGTGCACGAGGCCGCGCCCGAGGCGCGCGTGGGCGTGGCGCACGGCAAGATGAGCCCGCGCGAGGTCGAGGACGTGATGATCGAGTTCGCGACCAAAAAGATCGACGTGCTCATCGCCACGACCATCGTGGAGAGCGGTATCGACAACGCGACCGCCAACACACTGATCATCGAGGACTCGCAGCGCCTGGGTCTGGCGCAGCTCTACCAGCTCAAGGGCCGTGTGGGTCGCTCTGCCACGCAGGCCTATGCGTACTTTATGTTCCCGGGCGAGCTGCCGCTTACCGAGGAGGCCACGGCACGCCTGACCGCACTTTCCGAGTTCCAGGACCTGGGCAGCGGCATGCGCATCGCCATGCGCGACCTGGAGATTCGCGGCGCTGGCTCGCTTATGGGCGCCGAGCAGCACGGCAATCTGTCGAGCGTGGGCTTTGACCTGTTTACGCAGATGCTGGGCCAGGCCGTGGCCGAGGCGCGCGGCGATGACGACGCCGGCGTGGAGGCGGCGAGCGTGGGCATTAACCTGCCGGCCGACTATTTCTTGTCCGAGGAGTACCTGCCGGCGGTGGACCAGCGCGTGCTCGTATACCGCAAGCTCGCGGCTGCAGGGGACCTGGAGAGTATCGACGAGGTACAGGAAGAGACCGAGGCCGCGCATGGTGAGCTGCCGTTGGCGGGGCTTAACCTGTTCAATCGCGCGCGCATCCGCATCCGCGGCGAGCGCCTGGGGCTCGAGAGTGTCACGCTCAGCGGCGGACGCATCACGTTTTTGGGCGTCGACGTGCCCAAGAAGGTGGCCTATGAGCTTAAGACTCGCTATGGCGCGGTGAACTTCCCCAAGAGCCGCAAGCTGTCGGTGCCTTACAAGGCGGGCGCCGGTGCGGGCAGCGGCCTGGGTCGCGGTCTCGACGCCAACGACGGCACCGGCCCGGTGGCCGCGGCACTCATGCTGCTGCAGCAATTAGGCGCGAGTGACGATGACTGACAAGTAAGGGGCGTAGCGGGGCGGAGTCAACTTTGCCCCGCCACGTTGCAGGTTGATTCCAGCCACATCGAAAGGAAAGCATGTTCGGATACATCTATAAGAAAGATGTCGCCATTATCGCGGTTATCCTTGCCCTTTGCCTGGGCGTGGGCAGCTTCTTCGATTATCAGATCTCGAGCGCGCTGTTCAACATCGGCAGCATGTACGGCCGCTTTATCGAGGCTGCCGGCGAGCTGCCGTTTGAGCTGACGGCGAGCATCGCAGGCGTTATGCTCGTGCGAGCGGTGCGTCCCGACTCCAGGGGGAGCAAATGGCTCGCCGTGCTCGGCATCCTCGTTAACGTTGGCCTGGCTGGCTACGAGATCGTTTCGTCCCTGCGGGTTGGCGGCAAACTCATTGCCGTTCAGCTGGTGCTGACGTTTGTGCTGGTGATTGCTGCTAACTTTATCGTCTATCGTCTCACGCGCGACACCGCGCCCGACGAGCTTATGCGCTGGGCGTTGATGGTGCTGGCCGTGTGGGCCGCTCAAGCCATCATCCTCAACGTCATTGTTAAGCCGCTGTGGTCGCGCCCGCGCATGCGCGTGATCGAGGTGACGCAGGGGCTCGATTTTCAGCCGTGGTGGGTGATTGGCAACCCCGACAAGTGGGCCTTTATCGCCGCCGGCGTGATCAAGGACGGCTTCAAGTCGTTTGCGAGCGGACACACGGCGCATGCGGCGATCGGCCTTATGCTCGCCGGGCTTCCCGCGGCAGCCTTTACGGAAAAGCCTTCGCGTCGCCGTGTGATCTTTTGGGCGGCGGCTGTGGTCGCGGCGCTCGTCGCGTTTGGCCGCATCGTGATCGGAGCGCACTTTTTGAGTGACGTGAGCTGCGGTTTTGCTCTGGTACTGGCACTTGAGTGCCTTGCCGCGCGCATTGCCTATCCCAGCGGCGTACAATAGCTCCGTTTGAAACATCTGACCGATACCCGGTAAGAGAGGATTGCCATGCTCGCGTTCAACAACGATTATTCCCACGGCGCACACCCGACGGTGCTGCAGGCGCTCGTCGATACCAACATGGAGCCACAGCCCGGCTACGGTACCGATGCGCATACCGAGCGCGCCAAGCAACTTATTCGCGAGGCCTGCCAGGCCCCCGATGCTGACGTGTTTTTTCTGGTGGGCGGCACGCAGGCCAACGCGACGGTGATCGACATGCTGCTTGCGCCCTACGAGGGTGTCGTTGCTGCCGAGACTGGTCACGTCGCCTGTCACGAGGCGGGCGCCATCGAGTTTGGCGGCCACAAGGTGCTCACCATCCCCGGCTACGAGGGCAAGATGCACGCCGAAGATCTCGAGAACTATATCCAGGTGTTCTACGAAAACGAGAGCTACGAGCACACGGTGTTCCCGGGCGCCGTGTACGTGAGCCTGTCGACCGAGTACGGCACGCTGTACTCCAAGGCCGAGCTCGCGGCGATTCACGCGGTGTGCCAGAAGCATGAGATTCCGCTGTTTGTGGACGGTGCTCGCCTGGCCTATGCGCTGGCGGCCGATGAGTGCGACATTACCCTGCCCGAGCTGGCGCAGCTGTGTGACGTGTTCTACATCGGCGGCACCAAGTGCGGCGCGCTCTGCGGCGAAGCTGTGGTGTTCTGCGGCATGCACGCCCCGGCGCATCCCATTCCTCGCATTAAGCAACATGGCGCGCTGCTTGCCAAAGGCCGCCTGACGGGCGTGCAGTTTGAGGCGCTCTTTACCGATGGCCTGTATTTTGAGATTGGTCGACAGGCGATCGAAACCGCGCAGGCGCTTCGTCGCGTGCTGCACGAGCACGGCTACCGGTTCTTCTTGGAGACGCCGACTAACCAGCAGTTTGTGATTCTGCCCAACGAAGATATGGCCCGCATTCGCGAGCATGCCTCGATCGAGTACTGGGAAAAGTACGACGAGACCCACACGGTGGTGCGTTTTTGTACCAGCTGGGCCACGACGCAGGAGGACATCGACGCGCTGGCGGCTGTCCTGTAGTCTGATGTAATGACGAGGGGCCGCCTTGCGCTGGGTTTGGCGCAGGGCGGCCTTTGCTTTTGAGGGGGAGGGGCTGCATGCCCGAGATGTCCGAGCCGACGATTCGTCTGGCGACGCCCGAAGACGCGCCGGCGTTGCTTGCCATCTATGAGCCGTATGTGCGCCAGACGGCGATTACCTGCGAATACGAGGTGCCGAGCGTTGAGGAGTTCGCCGGGCGCATCGAGCGTACGCTCAAGCGCTATCCGTATCTGGTGATGGAGCTGGACGGGCATCCGGTAGGCTATGCCTATGTGAGTCCGCTTAACAGCCGCGAGGCATACGACTGGTCAGTCGAGACATCGATCTACCTTGCGCGCGACGTGCGCCACGGCGGGCTGGGCCGCAAGCTGCACGATGCGCTCAAGCAATGCCTGATCGCGATGGGCATCACCAATATGTGCGCGCTCATCGCCGTGCCGCACGACAAGGACGACGAGTATCTGACGCACAACAGTCAGGATTTCCATGCCCATATGGGCTACCGCCTGGTGGGTGCCTTTGACCGCTGTGCCCAGAAGTTCGGCCGCTGGTACGACATGTGCTGGATGGAGCTGGTCCTAGCCGAGCGCACGCCCAACCAACCCAAGCCAACCTGGTTCCCCGACCTCCCCAAACCTACCATTTAGGGACAGGTCTATTTTGGCAGGTTAGCCGATGGGCTCGGTGTATTTGGCGCGGTCGGTGCGTTGGATGCGCTTGGAGACATGGAGCGGGCGGCCGTCGGTGTCGTAGACGTAGTCGGTGATCAGGATCAGCGCCTGCCCGCGCTCAACGTTGAGCAAAAACGCCTCGTTTTGCGAGGCATAGCACACCTCAAAGGTCTTGTGCCCCTGTGCCGGCGCGCGATGGAATTCTTGACGCAGCGTGGCGTAGAGCGAACCGTTGATATCGCGATCGATGAGTGCCTCAAAGCTTGGCGGCAGATAGGTGGTCTCCAGGCACAGCGGCGCATCGTCCAGATAACGCAGGCGGACAAGTTTGACGAGCTTGCTGCCCACGGCGACATCAAAAAACCTGGCCACATTGCCCGCGGCCTTGGCAAAGCCCGAGTCCACCGTGCGCGTGGTGGGCTTCATGCCCTGACCCTGGACCTGTGCCGTATAGCTCGAAAACACCAGGTTGTTCTCGTGGAGCGCCGGCGTGTCGGCCACAAAGGCGCCGCGCCCGCGCTCGGTGCGCACCAGACCCTCATCGACGAGCACCTTAAGGGCATGGCGCACGGTGCTGCGCGACAGCCCCGATTCGTCTATGAGTTCCATCTCGGACGGCAGCTTGTCTCCGCGTGCGTAGGTGCCGGAGGCAATGCGGTCGCGCAGCATGCCCGCCAAGCGCTCGTATTGGGCCAGTTTCTTTTTAGACGAAGCGTTCATGCGATCAACCTGTATCTAACCTGTATGCGAATCTAATCAAGCATGTATTCAATACAATAACAAAACCGCTGGTAACAAGTTATCGAAAACCAGATCAGCATAATTTCTAAGACAAATATAGCATACAACTAGTCGACATAACCAAAACATGTATGTAACTTGTATGCCTGTGATGAGCATCAAACGAAGAAGAAAGGCTGATGCACGATGACTACTCAGGAACAGGTTAAGGATGTCGTCTCCCAGGTTTTGGCTGATAAGGCAGACAAGGGCGGTATCAAGCGCGTCGTGTGGATTGGCGCCGGCGGATCCAACGGCGGCAACTATCCTGCCCAGTACTTTATGGAGCACGAGGCCACGCAGGTCGTGAGCTCCAGCTACACCAGCAACGAGTTCGTGCACGCCACCCCGGCCTACGTCAACGAGAACACCCTGGCCGTCGTCGTGTCCATGCGCGGCACCAAGGAGACCATCGTCGCCGCCCAGGTCGCCAAGGACCACGGCGCCAGCACCATCGCAATCTATGTTGACGAGTCCGGCCTCACCGAGGTCTGCGACTACAAGATCCAGTATGACAGCCTGGCCGTCGACGAGTCCTGCATGGGCCGTACCAACTCCGCCGTCGTGACCATGATCGCCATGGAGCTCACGCAGCAGACCGAGGGCTATGCCGAGTACGAGACCGCTATGGCCGCCTTCGACCTGGTCGACCCCATCTATCGCAAGGCCGTCGAGTACACCCGTCCGCTCGCTGCCAAGTGGGCCGAGCAGAACGCCGACAAGCCCTGCATCAACGTGATGGCTCAGGGTCCGCTCTTTGGTGCCGCCTACGTCTTTAGCATCTGCAACGTGCAGGAGATGCTGCAGATCGACTCCTGCACCATCAACACCTGCGACTTCTTCCACGGCCCCTTCGAGATCCTGGACAAGCGCACCTCGCTGTTCCAGCTCATCAGCGTCGGCCGCAGCCGCTGCAACGACGAGCGCGGCATCCGCTTCGTCAACCAGTACGGTGGCGAGCGCGTCAATCAGCTCGACGCCAAGGAGCTTGGCCTCAACGACATCAAGGACAGCGTGAGCGAGTACTTCAACCACCTGATCTTTGCCCCGATCCTCAACAATGTGTACATGCGCGCGCTCTCTGCCGTCACCCACAAGGACTACATGACGCGCCGCTACATGTGGAAGCTTGAGTATTAGTTACGCGGTTTTACCAAACCGCGTAACGGCTCGACGCTGCGCGGGCCGC
>CABQNA010000079.1 GCA_902465425.1 uncultured Collinsella sp. | reverse complement strand
CCCCGACAGAGTCGTGACCGTCGGCGGCAACTGTATGGTGTCGCTTGCCCTCTTCGATTACCGGCACGGGAAATACGAGAACGTTGGAATCGTCTGGATCTATGCGCATCCGGATGTATCCACGCTGAATGATGACTACCCCAACGCTCACGCCATGGTACTTGGCAGCCTTTTGGGAGAAAGTCATCCCGGTCTTCGGCGGCGAATAACGCGAATGTCCGCAGGCAGACTCCAATCTGTGCGCGGAGAAGCTGGGCGACGCAAACAAGATTCCTCGACCCGAGCATGGAGATGAATCCGTCTATCAGTCTCATCGCATACTCAGAGGAGGATGCCAGATATAGATCCCATTGGGTAAAGTCGCCGTTCATAAAGGGAATCACTGCATTGCGCTCGGCGACTCTCAAGGCACTCAGGCTTTGTTCTATTTTCTCAGCTTCTTGTTTGAGCTGTTCGCTATCCAAAATGCCCCCAAATGCCGGCTTCTCAACAAATCAGAAAAAGCATTGGCTATACTGATGCGGACAGTTCCGGGAGGGGTGCAAGAGACGGAAGGGCCGTAATGGGTGAGAAGGGCGAGCGGCCGGAGCGGGTGTTCCCCGGCAGGACAGACCCGTGGTTCATAGCGGCCATGGTGATTGTGGCGGGCGGTTTATCCGCGGCGTGTATCGCGTGTTTCCTGAGCTCGAGTCCCGCGCTCCTATGGGGCTGGCTCGCGCTGCTGCCCATCCCGGCCCTCGTGGCCCTGGCTGCCCTTCCCGTCCGCAGCAATCGCCTCGAGCTCTACGGCGACCGCCTCGTCGTCGTGTACGCTGGGACGCGTTCGGTGATACCCTACGCCCACGTGCGGGGCGTCCGGCGCACCAGGACGCTCTGGGCGGGGACGGCCAACTCGCTCGACCGCGTCTACATCGAGGCGCCCTACGACGGCGACGCCATCGTCTCGGTCAGAGACAACGACGCCCTCGTGGCGGAGCTGGGGCGCAGGTGCGGCCTTGGGCCCGGCGCCTGACGCCCCGAAAGGAAGAGAGGATGGACGTCCCGCACTGGCCCTACTGGAGGAAGTATTCCCTCGGCGGCACACAGGTCTGGTACGCGGACTGGGGCGACTGCCCCTTCGACACTGGTCTACATGAGCCCAGTTGAGTTCAGGAACGCAGGGCTGTCCCTGTAAAAAATGTTTAAGCAACCGTTGCAAATCCATTCTCCCGCGCAGAGAGCCCCGGGTAGGCCGAGCTCGCGTCGGGCATGTAGCCCATACGCCTCCGGGCGGCGGCAAGCCCGCGCCCGCCGCGCTCGCCGAACAGCTCAACCGAGCCCGAGCTGGGGCTGGCGGTGCCAGTGACGATACAGATGAGCGTTGACTTCCCGGCGCCGTTTTCGCCGATGAGCCCGTAGACGCGCCCCGCCTCGAGGGCGAGGTCGATGGGGCCGAGGACGGTCCTCCCGCGGTACGCCTTCGTGACCCCGTGAAGGCGGAGGGGCATGGCTGTCGTCATTGCGTTCCTTTCTCCTCGGATGGATTTTGGGTATGCGTCATGGGCCCCCGCGCGGGACGGGGAGCGAATCGACGCAGGCTCGAGGCCGGTTGGGTTGGGGTTGAGGTCCGGGTTCCACAGGCTTGCACGGCCCGACGGACGGGGCGTCCGGGCACGCTATGCTTAGGGAGCAGTGGGCGCCTCCGGGGCAGCAGGGGACTCGGACGCGGTGATGCCGGAGGTGTCGACCTCGCCGATTCCGGCGAGCTGCTCGATGAGGGGGAGGCCCGTCGGGTCGTCCACCTCGACGCCGCCGAGCACGATGGTGCTGTCGCGCGTGTCGATTTGGGTTGTGAACACGGCCGGGTCGAAACCCGAAGCGATAAAGCCAATGCCCGCGAGGACAACACCCGCGGCAACGAGCCCGCCCGCCACGGCGAGGTAGATCTTCTTCACGCTGGTCATGGTACTCACTCCTTTCTACGCCGCGAGATGCGCGGCAGCGCCGCCCTTCTCGCCCTTACCCTTCCAGAAGGGCGAGGCGGCCTTCCTCGCCCAGAGCGCCGAGAGGCGCGCAATTTGTTTTGAGGCGGCCCAAGCGCCAGCACCAACGAAGAGCGCCACGCCGACGAGGCCGAGCCCCACGCCCGCCGAGGCGAGGGCGTACGGGAAGTGGCCGATGGTGACGCCGCTTACGGCAAGCAGGAGCTCAACTACGCCCACGCCCCCGAGTGCCGCCGCGACGATCCACACGCAGAGCGCCAGCACCCAGATGCAGATATAGACCGTGACGGCCACGGCGGCGAAGGCGGCGAGCAGCGGCACCCACACCGGGGAGCCCACGATGGTCAGCACCCACAGCAGCGCGGTGCTGCGCCGGCGCGTCCTCGCGATCGCGCGCGGCACGGCGGGCAGGTCGTCGAGCGTGGCCTTGGCAACCTCGCCGGGGGCGCCCATGGCGGCCACGGCCTCCTCCTCGCTCATACCGTCCTCCATGCGGTCGGCGATGGCCTCCGCATAGAACGCCTTGGTCTCCTCCACCTGCTCGGCCGGCAGGCAGGCAAGCAGCTCGCCCAACCGGCCCAGAAACTCATCGCGCGTCATGGTGCGCCCCCTCAACGTATGCGTAAATCTCCCGTACGGACGGCCACTCGGCCAGGAACTCCTCGATGCGCACACGCCCATCGTCCGTGATGCGGTAGTACCGGCGCAGCCGCCCGTTGTGCTCGGCAGAGCGCGCCGTGATGCACCCGGCCTTCTCCAGGCGCTTGAGCAGCGGGTAGAGCGTCGACTCCGTGAGCCCCATGCTCGCCGGCACGTCCTTCACGATCTGGTAGCCGTAGGACTCCTCGCCGGAGACGGCCGCGAGCACGCAGGCCTCCAGGAAGCCGCGCTTCATCTGGGCCTCCATCCGCACACCTCCTCTCGTCATATACTATGCTATACACACTATACGATGCAAGGTATTAGACGTCAACTCTCATCGCGAAGATTCTCCGGCCCCTGCGCGCTGCGAACGTGATGTCGCGGGGCGGTTGGCATTATGCATGAAACGTCAAGTAACGCTCTTTTGATCCACTTCCACTCGGCCCCATATGCCTTGTACAACGCCCCCTTCGACCTCGGGTTCAAGAGAGCCGCTAGTCTTCCTTTATACGTTCGACATAATCGTAGGCGATACCAACAAATTCCAGTCCCGAGCAACAGAGGTACAATTGCTGCTATTGTTGCCAGCTGTTGGGAGATGGAAGATGGACTGCGATGGCTACCCATGCGTTCCCATGCCGTTGATGTGCACTGCCTTTGTGCCGGGGCAGATTGACGCTGCGGTTGCAGGCATTTCCGACCCCGATTCACGCACCATCGCCACGGCAGAAGCGCTGTACTTTCGCGGACAGGCCGCCCTCGCTGCCAAGACGGCGCGTCCCTATCTTGACGCCACCGATTCCGCACTGCGCTATTCCGCATGCTTTATCTGCGGATACGCCAGTCTGTCGCTCAACCGTATCGCCGACGCCCGCCGTTGTCTTGCGGGCATCCTCGATACGCCAACTGACGAGGAATCACCCGCCGTCCACGCCACGCATATCCTGTTCGCCTCGGCCGCAAGCGTCCTGCTGCACTTGTCTTCCCCGTATTCTGCCGAAGAGTTTTATCCGCTTGCGGCGCATCTGCCCGAAGGCCTGCGCCTGTTCTCCAGCTACGTGATGGCGCATGCCCTGTACCTGCGCGGCGAATATGGCCGCAGTCTGGGCATGGCGGAAAACGCCCTGATCATGAAACAAGGGAGCTATCCGATCTCGGAACTGTTCCTGCACCTGGCAGCTTCCATGGCATGCATGAGCCTCAAGAACATCGACGCCGCAAAAACGCACTTCGGAGTTGCTTGGAACATTGCGCGTCCCGACGGCCTTATTGAGCTCATTGGCGAGCATCACGGCCTTTTACAGGGGCTTATCGAGGCATGCCTAAAAACGCAATACCCTGACGACTTCGCGCGCATCATCGAGATCACGTACCGCTTCAGCTACGGCTGGCGGCGCATCCACAACCCCGATTCGGGCGAGGACGTTGCCGACGATCTAACGACCACGGAATTCACCATGGCCATGCTCGCCTGCCGTGGGTGGACCAATGCCGAAATCGCACGCCATATGGGAGTATCGCCGGGCACCGTCAAAAACCGCCTATCCGGCGTATACGCAAAGCTTGGCATCGGCACACGCGCCGAGCTGGTCGCGCATATGTTGCGTTAGCGACCGGACTGCCAAGCGCATCGAAAGCGCTCCGGAACCCCGGCGCTTCGCTCAATCAATTTGGACATTTTGACCCTTGAACGGCACTACCGCCACGAGGCGCTTTCTCGCAAAATTGGATTATTTCCACCGATATTTGCGGGATGGGAGTCCAAGATGCTTGATCGCCGTTCGTTACTTGTTGCCGGAGCGTCCTCGCTAGCGAGCATTATGTTGCCCCGCGTGCCGGGAAGCGAAAACGCCTTCATATTGCCGTTCGCCCCCACCGAGGCATACGCCGACGAAGATGATCCCTTCAAGGTCTTGGCGCTCTCGCGCACCATGTTCGGTGTGGTCGTGGTCGACGTCGCCAACAAGAATACGCCCATCACGGGTGCCCAGGTCACGCTCACATCGCGCTATGCCGCAGGCAAGCAGCTCACCGCCACTACCGATGACGAGGGGACGGCCATCTTTGAGGTCGCGCCGCTTTCGGAAGGCTACGTGGACGAGGCAACGCTTCTCGACGCGTACGACTTTAACGGCGGCATCTCCATTAGCATGGCAGGCTACCGCGATGTCGAGATTCCCCTCGCGCGTGTCCAAGGCGGCACCGCCATTACCGCACCCACACGTCCGCTCTCCGATGGCGAGCCGTACTTTCGCCAGCTCACATTCGACGAATGGGACATCCAGTACGCCGACGCCACGTTTATGGCAATGCCAGCGGACGAAGCAGCAAACGACCAGCCCGATACGCACGCTTTTACCGTACAGGCCCATCTGCCGCAGGGCGGGCAGGCAACGTTGCATATCAATAAAGTGATGCCCGCTGCGGACAGTTCATCCGAAACCGTCACGCAGATTGGCCAAGTCAAGGCCAGCGCATCGGGCGCGGATAATCTGGCGACGTTCACGCTCGAAGACAAGTTCCTCGATGCAGCGTCGAGCCTTCTGGAAGAAGGATGCAAACTGCGCTTTGTCCTCGACTACCAGGGCAAAACCTACACGCTCTCCTCCCCCATGGCCGTTGTTACCGCGCCGGCGGCAAAGGCGGAATCCGGATCGACCACTATCGTCCCCACCACTATGGACCAAGAGATCACTCCGTTTGATTTCCCCGCAGCGTTTCCCGGCATCGGCGGCAATAAGTTCACGTGTTGGATGCCCACATTTCCGATTCTCTTCGATTTCTCGTTTGCTGGATACGTGCTGTTTGGCGGAGGATACAAACCAGCCAGCTATATGAACGATTCGGGCAACCCTGATCCGGAATACTGGAAGAAATCGCCGCGTGAGTCGGGCGCCAAGCAGGCAAACCGCTACCTCGACGAGATGGAGGGGAAGTGGAATCAGTACAAAAGGATGAGTGCCGGTTCGGGCACCGATCCAAGAAACACCAAGCTCCTTCGCCACCGTTGCACGCCGCTGTTCACGATGGATATCGCCACACAGCTGTATGGCTCGCTCGCCTACGATTGGGTGGGCAAAACCTGGGGCAACAACAACGATCCCGCATACGGCAATATTAAGGCTCTCTTCCAGGTAAGAACCGACCTCAATTGGACCGAGCAGTTTACCCTAGGACCGGTGCCGTTTTTCCTAAACGTCAACCCCTGGGTGCTGGCGAAGCTGGCACTCGCCGTGGGTGCCCACACGCACGGCAGCGGCGCGGCGTTTTTTAAAAACATTTCGCTCGACTATTCAAACACGTCGGGCTCGTTCACCATCCAGATCGGGCTCGCCGTCACCTTTGGCGCCGGCGTTGCAGGCGTCGCTTCGTCTGCCGTGCGCGGCGCCGCATCCCTCACGCTGTTCATTGGGTACGAGAAGGCAGATGGACACCAGCTTCCGCGGCTGCGCGTGGGCGCAGACGTCGATGTCGACGTGATACTCCAGTTTGTGATGTTCAAGTGGACCACCAAGGCTTGGTCGGGGTCGTGGCCCACACTCCTCGATTCGTGGAATATGTCGGTGAACAACGGCAGCCAGTATGTGCTCCGGCGCTCTGAGCTTGCATTGGGTGGGGATACGCCTTATACGCTGGATGTCTGCTTCGGCTCGGCCGGCAACGCCGAGGCAGGTGGTGTGCCGCAATTTATCGCATCTGCCACCATCGTCACCAACGCCGAGCTACTCGCACGCGCCGAGGTTGCAGCCATCGCGATAAACGTAGCGCCTGTCGGACGCGATTGGGACCGGGCGGTCACACGCATTGAGCTCGAGGCAAACGCGGAGAGCGACGACACGGGACAGGTTGAGCATTTCGTCCACGCACTGATGGAAAACGACGAAAACGCCGCGCCGATGTACGAGTACACCTACATCGGTCAGGCAACGAACACCGTTGCCGACCCGAACGCCAATTCTGCCGGCGTGTCGGAGGACGAGCGTGGCGGCATCAAACCCTCGAGCGACAACGTGCTGTTTGCTGGCGTGCTCAGCGAAGCCCACATGAAGCTGGCGATGATCGCCGGCGTGGAGTGCCTGTTCCGTATCGCCTCGGTGCGCTACGGCGAGAATGGTCGCTCGCGCCTGGTGGTGCATACAAAAACGAACGGCACGTGGTCCGCTCCCACGCCCGTGGACTTCCCCCTTGGGTTTGGCGAGGGCGACGTGGAGCGCAGCGGCATATTCGATTACGACTTCGACGTGGTGGAATATACAGACGGGAGGGGAAACCAAGACGCCTACGTGCTGCT
>CABQNA010000078.1 GCA_902465425.1 uncultured Collinsella sp. | reverse complement strand
CCAACCGGCATCTGCTAAGGGTGCCGGTTCCCATCTGCGTGCCAATAAGGGTCACGAGTCCGAGTTCGATGATTTCGAGCCCTTGGTCGAGCCCTCGGCCAACCGCGATATCGCCGGCGTGGTCATTGCCGTCTTGGCGATTGCGTCCTTTATTGCCGTGATTTCGCCGGCGACTGCGCCCGTTACGGCTGCGGTTGCCGGTTTCTACCACTTGGGCTTTGGTCTGGGCGCCTACGTGCTGCCGATCGTCATTTTGCTGTTTGCCGCCACGCTCTTTTTAGGCGAGGACTCGCCGCTCAACGCGCGCTCTGTTGCGGGCGGCGCCGTGGTCTTTATCGCCGTCGTCTCCATTCTTTCGTTGATGGTGCCAGGTACGAGCGACTCGTGCGACCTTATGTTCACGCCGCAAAATCTGTCCGCCTCGGGTGGCTACATTGGTGCGTTTATTGCGAGTGCGCTGCAGAATGCCCTGGGTAAGCCTATCGCGATGGTGGTCCTGTTGGGCCTTGTCGTCGTGGGCCTGGTCATCATCGGCTTTTCGGTGGGCGGCGTTTTGCGCTCTGCTCGCGACCGTGCGGCTGATTTTGCCGAGCGCCGTCGTGCCGATGTTAACGCGAGTCCGTGGGGTGACGATGAGGCCCTGTCGGTGCCCGGCGTTGCCCGTCCTCACCTGAGCATTCTTCGTCAAAAGGGCTCCGATGCTGCCGTGACCACGGTCATGGGCAACGATGTGGACCCGGTTTTGGACGATGACGACGAGGACGAGGATCCGTTTGTCGACGTGTCCGATGCCGTGGAAGCTGAGCGCGCTAAGACGACGCTGTTGCCGCGCCGCCATGCCAAGAAGGGCAAGGCTGCGCCCAAACTCAATACGAGTGAGCCCGACCCGTCTTGGTCCGAGAGCGAGATTGAGCTCACCGAGGGCGATGACGAGGACGACGAGGCTCCGATTGAGACCGCAAAGACAACTTTGCTGCCGCGTCGCCATGCAAAGCGCGACCAGGTAACCGGTCAGCTTTCGATGGAAGACGACCCCGATAAGATCGACGAGTCCGAGCCGCCGTTTGCCGTGAATCCTGTCTCGGCAGCACCTCAGATCCCCGACTTCTTGAAGCATCCCAAGGTTGCCGATGCGCCTGCCTTGAGTGCTGTCGAATCGGCTGCGGCTAGCGATGGGGGAGCGGACGGCGGCGCCGCAGATAACGAGGGCGAAGAAGAGGACGGCCTCAAACTTCCGCCACTTGAGATTCTGCATGCCAACCCGCAGTCGGCTTCCTCCGCGTCTTCTGACAAGGAGCTGGAACAGACTGCCGAGTCGCTTCAGTCCACCTTGCTGGAGTTTGGTCGTAGTGCCCGCGTGGTCGGCTGGATCGCCGGCCCCACGGTGACGACCTTTAAGCTGCAACCTGGCGAGGGCGAGCGCGTGAGCAAGATTTCGAGCCTCGAGGACGATATCGCGCTATCGCTCGCTGCCCAGTCGGTGCGTATCTTTGCCCCGATCCCCGGCACCTCGCTCGTGGGCATCGAGATCCCCAATCGCAAGCGCCAGAACGTCAACCTGGGCGACGTGCTGCCCTATGTGAAGGGCGGTCCGCTTGAGCTCGCAATCGGGCGCGATGCCGAGGGCACGCCGGTCGTCGCCGACCTTGCCAAGATGCCCCACCTGCTGATCGCCGGTACCACGGGTTCCGGTAAGTCGGTGATGATCAATTCCATCATCACGACCCTGCTCATGCGCGCTCTTCCCGAGGATGTTCGCCTGATCATGGTCGACCCCAAGCGCGTCGAGCTTGCGGGCTATAACGGTCTGCCGCATCTCTATGTGCCCGTGGTGACCGAGCCCAAGCAGGCCGCGAGCGCTCTGCAATGGGCCGTGTCCGAGATGGAGCGTCGCCTGAAGGTCTTCGAGCGCCTTAGCGTTCGTAAGATCTCGACCTACAACGAAAAGCAGGCCGCCGGCGAGTTTGAGCATTACGACAACCCGCCGCAAAAGATGCCCTACTTGGTCATCATCATTGATGAACTCTCGGACCTGATGATGGTTGCCGGTAAGGATGTCGAGGCCTCGATCGTGCGTATTGCACAGCTGGGCCGTGCCGCCGGTATTCATCTTATCGTGGCCACGCAGCGCCCCAGCTCAAACGTGGTGACGGGCCTTATCAAGGCCAACATCACCAACCGCATCGCCTTTAATGTCGCCACGGGCATCGACTCGCGCGTCATCATCGACCAGATGGGTGCCGAAAAGCTCACCGGTTTGGGCGACATGCTGTTCTCCAAGGTCGACTGGGGCAAGCCTCGCCGTATCCAGGGCTGCTTTGTCTCGGATGACGAAATCAACGAGATTGTCGAGTTCGTCAAGTCGCAGAGCGAGCCCGACTACCACGAGGAGATCCTGTCCGCCGTGGCGCCCGCTTCTATGTCCATGGCGGGTGGCGGCGGTATTGTCCGCACCGGAGTCGCCGCAAGACGATGATCCGCTCATTTGGGAAGCCGCCCATATTGTGGTGGAATCGCAGCTTGGCTCCACATCTGGCTTGCAACGTCGTCTGAAGGTTGGCTATGCGCGTGCCGGGCGTATTATGGACATGCTGGAAGAAAAGGGTGTCGTCGGCCCGCCCGACGGTTCCAAGCCGCGCGAGGTTCTGCTGGACGAAGAGGGTCTTGCCGCGCTGGAATCTGTCGACGCCGAGATGGCACGTGAAGATCGTGAGTTTGGAGGATTCTGATGGCTGCACGCTTTGGTGACATGCTGCTCGAGCAGCGTCGCCGAATGGGCCTTTCCATTCAGCAGGTCGCCAACACCATCAAAATCAGGCCGCAGATCATCGAGTTTTTCGAGACCGGTAACTTTGCTTCGATGCCGCCGCGCGGCTATGCACAGGGCATGATTTCGAGCTATGCTCGCTTTTTGGGCCTCAATCCGCGCGAGGTCGTCAATGCCTACTTTGACGACCTGATGGCATACGAACGCGAGACGTCGCAGCAGGGCGGTCGTTTTCAGGACGCCGCCGGCTACGTCAATTCGCGTTCCTCGGTCGATAACGGGCGCTTCCTGATGGTTCAGGGCGGTCGTTCGACCCGCTATGGACAGCGTCCTCAGCAGGCCGGTTATATTACCGAGACGGGTTCGGGCGAGGAGATTCGCTCACAGCGTGACCGGTTCCGCAGTACGCCGATGCCCGAGGACCGTGCACTTCCCGCTGCCCGCGGCGTGGCGCGTGACCCTCGTGCCGGCTACGGCGACGGCGGCTATTCCGATCGCGGTTACCGTGGTGCCTCTATGGGACGCTCTCGCGGTGGCTATTCGGATGCCGATACCACGCAGGTGACGCCGCGTCTTCGCTCTCAATCACAGCCGTATGGCCAGCGCTCTTCGGCTCCGCGTTCGGTCCAGCGTGGCTATCAAGGCCGCGGTGAACTTGCGCCCCGCTCGGGTCAGCGCAGCCTTCAGAGCCAGGGCGGCTATCGCGGCCGTTCCGATAGCAATCGCGGTCGTATGCCTCAGGGAGGCGGCCGCAGCAGTTCCAGTCGTGGGCGCGGCGGATCACGTACTCCTCAAAACAACGGGCTCGATCCGCGTATCGTCTACGCCGGCATCGGTGCCGTGGCGTTGCTGCTGATCGTGCTCATCGTGGTGCTTCTGCGCGGCTGCGCATCTTCGGCGCCCGAGACCACGCCCGAGACGCCCACTGCCACCAAGACGACGACTAAGAAGTCTTCTAAGAAGACCGAAACGGTCGACGAGGATGAAGACACCGATGAGGCGACGGATGGGTCGACTGATTCGGACGCCACCAAGACGACGGCCAAGAAGGAAGAGAACGAGGTCACGAAGGTCAAGGTCTCCGTTGCCAAGGGAAAGACCGCGTGGATTGAGGTCAAGGTCGACGGAAAGTCGGTCTATGGCGCCCAGGCGACTGGCCCCTTTGAGCAGGAGTACACGCCCGAGTCCTCGATCGAGATCACCACGTCCAAGCCTTCCGATGTCACCGTTACCAAGAACGGCGAAAAGGTCCGTTACGATACCAAGACCTCGGGCGTGGCGCGTGTGACGATCACCGTTCCCAAGAAGGAGACGACTGATTCCAAGAATGGTGAAAGTTCTGATGGTACCGACTCCACCGATGGTACCGATACCACCGACGGCGCCGATGCCCAGTCCACGGATGGCGCCGATACCGCAACTGACGGTCAGACGCCCACCGATTCTACCGACTATTCGTACGATAGCTACTAAGCCGCTCGTACGCGAAAGGAAACATCATGGCTAAAGATTCCAGCTTCGACGTCGTGTCCGAGGTCAACATGCAAGAGGTCGACAACGCCTTCCAGCAGACCACGCGCGAGATTTCCCAGCGCTATGACCTTAAGGATTCCGGCGCCACGATCGAGCTTTCGAAGGGCGACAAGCTCTTTACGATCAACGCCCCGGCCGACTTTGTCTCCAAGCAGATTATCGACGTGCTGAGCTCCAAGCTCATCAAGCGCGGCATCGACCTCAAGGCTGTCTCGTGGGATGCGCCGCAGGCGGCATCGGGTGGCACCGTGCGCGTGCTCGGCCATATCGTCGAGGGTATCGACCAGGCGACCGCCAAGAAGATCAACAAGGACATCAAGGACCAAAAGCTCAAGGTTAAGGTGACCATCGAGGCCGACAAGCTGCGTGTTTCCTCTGCTTCGAAGGACGCGTTGCAGACCGTGATCCAGTTCCTGCGCGACCAGGACTACGGCCAGCCGCTGCAGTTCACCAACTACCGCTAAATATCAATCGAAAGGACCGCTCTCCAACATGGATACACCGTTGGGCTCCGTGCTCTACATCACCCTCGGGTGCGCTAAGAACGAGGTTGACACCGACCGCATGCGTTCTCTTTTGACCGCCGCAGGCTACGAGGAGGCATTCGACCCGCAGGACGCCGATATCGCCATCGTCAATACATGCTCGTTCCTCGCCTCCGCAACGTCCGAGAGCATCGAGACCACGCTCGAGCTCGCCAACGAGGTTCAGGACGGCGTTCGTTCTTGCCCCATCGTCATGTGCGGCTGCGTGCCGTCGCGCTATGGCGACGACCTGCCTGATGAGCTGCCCGAGGTTGCTGCCTTTGTGAAGGCTGACGAGGAGGACGGCATCGTGGCGGTCATCGATGGCGTGTTGGGTGTCGAGCGTGAGATTGCAGCCTATATCCCGCAGGTCAAACGTACCGTCGAGGGCGCTGTCGCCTACGTCAAGATTTCCGATGGCTGCAACCGCTTCTGCAGCTTCTGCATGATTCCCTACATCCGCGGCCGCTATCACTCGCGCAATGCCGAGAGCATTATCTCCGAGGTGCGTGACCTGGTTGCCGGCGGTGTGCGTGAGATCGTGCTGATCGGCCAGGACACGGGTATTTGGGGCACCGATTTTGCTGACGAGGACGTCGCCGAGGGCTTGCCGCGCAATCTGGCGCAGCTGCTGCGTGCCGTCGCCGAGGCCGTGCGCCCGCACAACGTCTGGGTCCGCGTGCTCTATCTGCAGCCCGAGGGCATGACTGACGAACTCATCGAGACGATTCGCGATACGCCCGAGGTGCTGCCCTATATCGATATCCCCGTGCAGCACTGCGACGCGCGCATCCTCAAGGCTATGCGCCGTTCTGGTTCGCGCCAGGAGCTCGAGGACCTGTTCCGCGATCTGCGTGAGCGTATCCCCGGCATCGTGATCCGTTCCACGGCCATGGTCGGCTTCCCGACCGAGACCGACGACGAGTTCCGCGACCTTATCGACTTTATGGACACCGTCGGCTTTGACTACACGAGCGTCTTTGCCTACTCGCAGGAGGAGGGCAGCCTGGCCGCTAAGATGGAGGGTCAGGTCGACGAAGAGGTCAAGCTCGAGCGCGCCCAGGAGGCCATGGACCTGGCCGAGTCGCTCGGTTTTGCCGCCACTGCCGCACATGTGGGCGAGCGCGCCCAGGTGATCGTCGACGGTATCGAAGAGACCGAGGATGGCGCCGAGCTGATCGGCCATGCCTGGTTCCAGGCGCCCGATTCCGATGGCGCGGTGCATCTGGACGCCAGCGAGGCGTCCGTGGGCGATATTCTGACCGTCGAGTTTACCGATAGCTTCTGCTATGAGCTTATCGGTCATGTTGTGGAGTAGGAGAGCGTCGTGGCTAACGAGAGCAATAAGGAACTGACGAGTGTCTGGACGCCCGCCAACATCGTGACGTGCGTTCGCATCGTCTTTATCCCGGTGTTCATGATCGTGTCGGCGCTTTCTCACACGAGTGTTGCCGGTACGGATTGGAGCACCTTCGACGGCCCGCTCGCCGCCGCTGCCTTCATTCTGTATGTGATCCTGTCGTGCACCGATAAGGTCGACGGTTATCTGGCGCGTTCGCGCAACGAGATCACCGACTTCGGTAAATTCTTGGACCCCATCGCCGATAAGCTGCTCGTGTTCTCGGCCCTGCTGCTGTTCTTGGATTTTGGCGCGGTGACCGTGTGGTCCGTGTTCATTATCCTGTTCCGCGAGCTGCTGGTGAGCGCCCTTCGCATGGTCGCGAGTGCGGCCGGTGTGGTCGTTGCGGCCGATAAGCTCGGCAAGTACAAGACGGCAACCACGATGGTCTCCATTTGCGGTTACCTGTGCGTTTTTGCTATGGCCGGCTTGCACCTTGGCCCGGTGGCGCTGACGCTCGGCATCTACTCGGTGTCGCGCTTCCTGTATGCCGTTGCCGTTGTCCTGACCGTTATCTCGGGCGCCCAGTACTTCTGGAACTGCCGCAAGATCGTCTTTTCGGTCTAGGTCCTGGTGGGTATGACGGACTCTTTTGAGCAGATTTCCGCACATAACGAGGAGCTGGCGCGCGATATTGTCGAGCGTGCGAGCGCTCGGGGCGTGACGGTTTCGACGGCTGAGTCGCTGACGGCGGGTATGATCGCCTCGAC
>CABQNA010000077.1 GCA_902465425.1 uncultured Collinsella sp. | reverse complement strand
TTGATGTAGGTGTTGAGGCCCTTCTCGGTGATCAGATAGGTCGCGATGCGCTCGATCTCCGCCGGCGGGCAGCCATGCAGCGTAGACTCGGTAATGGAGTTGGAGACGCGCGCCGGGATGGACTCGACAAACGCGGCATCAACATGCTCAAACTTGTCCAGGTTGGCGAGCGCCCAGGCACGGCACTCGTTCCAAACCTCGGAGCCGCTGGCGTCCTTCATGCCCTCGATGTAGGCGTCGACCTTGGGGCTCTTAATACCCTCGAGGTCATAGCCCACGGACATGTTGAAGACAAAGCCGTCCGGGCTGCCCAGGCCGTACTCGCGAGCGATGAGGTGGCAGGCGAACCATGCCTTCACGTACTCGGCAAAGGCCTGCGGAACCTCGAGCTCGGTCGACCACTCGCAGTTGTAGCACTCGTCCTGCGCCACGATGCAGGGTTTGTTCACACACTTGGAGAGCTCCTCGCCGTCCATAACCTGGACGGTCTTGAGCTCAAAGAAGCGGGAACCGGCCACGTAGGATGCCACGATGTTCTGGGCAAGCTGCGTATTGGGACCGGCGGCCGGACCAAACGGAGTCTCGATGCGCTCGTCAAAAATGGGAAGCGCGCCCTCCTGGTTGGTCGTGACCATCTTGCGCACGCCAAAGATGGAGCCCTGAGTCTTGTGCTCCTCGATGATCCAGTTCATCAGCTGCGAAAACGGGATCGGCCTCATGATGTCGCTCATAATGAGCTCCTCTCTGTAACGCCCGGCGAGACCGCGCGGCGGGCGCAAATACGGTGTAGCGCTAGCACAGCGCCGGCGACCCCGCGGAGGCCGCCTATACGCGCGTCGAATGCGGCGAAACATCCGACGCGCGTGAATCTACTTGTAATTAGTAGGCGCGATCGTTGAGCGTGCTCCAAAGCTTCTTGGACTCGGCCATGGTCCACGCGTTGATCTTGTCCTCATCAATGCCAACGAACTCGCGATCCTTGTACAGGACGCGGCCGTTGATGATGGCGGTGCGGCAGTTTTTGCCCATCATGCCAAAGAGCATATGGCCGTCGATGTTCTCCTCGCTCAGCGGCGTAAAGGGCTTGTAGTCCATGACGATGACGTCGGCGGCAGCGCCGGCCTCGAGCACACCGAGCTTGCGATCGAAGTACTTGCTCGCCATCTTGGCGTTGTTCTCGAACAGCATGGTCATGGCCTCGCACCAGCCCACGTTGGGCATGGCGGCGTTGTGGCGCTGAATGATCAGGAAGACCTTGAGGCTCTCGAGCATATCGTGGGTGTAGGCGTCGGTGCCCATGCACACGGGGATGCCGCGGCGGAAGAACTCGAGCACGGGGGCGCAGCCCACGGCATTGCCCATATTGGATTCGGGGTTGTTAACCAGCCAGGTGCCGGACTCCTTGACGATATCCATCTCGGCAGGCGTCACGTGGATGCAGTGGCCGAGCATGGTGTCGGGACCGAGCAGGTTGTGCTGCAGCAGGCGCTCGACGGGGCTGATGCCGCCGCGGTTGAGGCGGGAGTCCCACACATCGTTCATGCCCTCGCACACGTGGATGTGGAAGCCGGTCAGGCCGTTGTTGGCCTCGGCCATCTTATCCATGGTCTCGTCCGACAGCGTAAAGGTGGCGTGACCGCCAAACATTGCGGCGATCATGTGGTTGTCGTTATCGCGACGCTCCTTGGCGGCCCACTGGGCAAACTCGGCGTTCTCGGCAATGGCCTGGTCGCACTTTTCCTGGCCACGGCGGTCGGAGACCTCGTAGCACAGGCACGAACGCATGCCCAGCTCCTGAGCGGCGTCCTTAATGGTAAAGAGGCTACCCGGAATCTCGCAGAAGCTTGCATGGTGATCGAAGATCGTGGTGACGCCATCGCGGATGGAATCCAGAATCGTGGCATAGGCGCTGGCCTTGGTGCCGTCGAGCGTCAGGTTGTCGTCAATCTTCCACCACTGCTGCTCAAGATTCTCCAGGAAGTTGGTGGGGTTGCAGCCCTTAATGGCAAGACCGCGGGCCAGACCCGAATAGATGTGGGTGTGGCAGTTGATAAGTCCGGGCATGATGAGGTTGCCCTGGGCGTCGACGTACTCGGCATCCGGGTACTTGGCCTTGAGCTCGCGCTCGGGGCCCACTTCGACGATCGTATCTCCGTCAATAGCGACCGCACCGTTGGGAATGAATGGAGTCTGAGCGTTGCGGGTAAAGACGGAACCGTTAGCGACCAGAAGCATAAATGCTCCCTTCAACATCAGAGGCGGGGTTTGACACCTCTGACATGGCGGAGTGCGAAGCGCCGGCCTACACCGGAAACGGGCCCTCTCCCGTCAACGCTTCACCAAAGGGACAAACCCTTTGAAGTGCGGCTTGGCGCCGCATGGCGTCGGCGGACGAGGCGATGCGTCCGCCGACGAATAGCACCGAATTGGTTACTTCTTGCTCTCGGGCAAGACCAGATCCACGGCAGCGTCCTTGGCAGCATCGATGTGCTGAGCCACGACCGGCGTCTGCGGAAGGATCAGGTTAAGGACAATGGCCATGATGGCGGTGGGGGTTACGGCATTGGAGCCGATGACGGTGGACACCCAGGCGGGCATACCCTCGCCGGCAAGGCAACCGCTGGCCATCCAGATACCCAGGCCAAAGACGACCGAGGTGCCGACGATGGTGGTGGTGCGCTGCGTGAGGCCCTCGCGGGTGAACATGCGCACGCCGTTCATGGTGATGGTGCCAAAGACGCCGACGGTCGCGCCGCCGATGACGGGCTGCGGGATAGCGGAAAGGACGGCAGAGAGCTGCGGGAACAGACCGGCGACGGCAAAGACGGCCGCAATGATCACAAAGACCCACTTGTTGACGACCTTGTTGGAGCAGATGATGCCCACGTTCTGGCCAAGGGCGCTGGTGGGAAGACCGCCCAGCAGACCGCCGACCATAGAGGTGAGGCCCTGGGACACAATAGCGCCGGAGAGCTCGCGCTCGGTAGGCATACGGTCGATGGAGCCCAGGCAGGCGGCGGAGACGTCACCGATAACCTGGATGGCAACCATGGGGAACACGACGGCGAGGGTAATGCAGACCTCGGGATCAAACTCGAGCGCGTAGGGCATGAGCTTGGGAAGGGCGAAGACCTGAGCGGTGGCGACGCTGGAGAAGTCGATCATGCCAAAGGGGATCGAAACGATCATGCCAACGATCATGCCAAAGAACACGGATCCCAGCTTGAGCGTGCCCTTGCCAAAGTTGGCGAGCGCAAAGACCACAGCGAAGGTGATAAGAGCGACGCACCATGCCTGCGGGGTGCCCCACAACGGCGTGCCCATGCCACCGGCCATGTACTTGACGGCCGTGGGATAGAGAGAGACGCCAATGGAGAAGATGACCGTACCGGTCACGACGGGCGGGAACAGCCACTTAATCTTGCTGTAGGCCAGACCAAAGAGGACCGCGACGGCACCGCCAACGATCTCGCCACCCAGCAGCGCGCCAAAACTAAAGCCCGAGGCGCCCATGGCCTGAAGGGCCGGCAGGAACGCGAACGAAACGCCCATGACGATGGGCAGGCCGCCGCCAATGCGACGGAAGGGAGCGAAGGCCTGAAGGGCCGTGTCGATTGCCGAAAGAATGAGCGCGACCTGAATGATGTCGGTGCTCTGCTGGCTATTAAAGCCGTAGACGCCGGCCATGATGACCGCCGGGGTAATGATGCCGGCAAACGATGCCAGTACGTGCTGAAGGGCACACGGGATCATTTCCTTAACGGGCGGCATGCCTTCGCGAGTGAACAGGGCTTCAGTGCCGTTCGTAACCGTCTCCTGGGTCATTTGACCACCAATCCTCGAAATAGTTGTTTTCGCATCTAACGCTCTATTGTGACGCAGTGCGGGGTTGAGGTTGTGCCTTCGTTGCATATCGTATTAAAGATGATTCTCATTCTCAATAATAATTTTTTGTTATCAGACTATTCTTCAGCTGAGACAATGCATTTCCGCAGGTCAGAAAAGTGTCTGATCAAAATAACATCTAACATTTCTTTTGGTCAACCGTTTACCGCTAAATTCCTACCGTTCGTCTGCATTACGCAATGTACCTGCGGATATACGAGATGATGGGCAGCGTGTTACCATGAGAAAAAATTGTTATGAACATTTCCGATTTCACCCAAAGGAGTTGCCCGTGAACGAGACCGTACGTCGCTTTTTGCCGATGGTCGATTTTCTGGAGCAGATACTCGGCAAAAACAGCGAAATCGTGCTGCACGATTTCTCGGATCCCGACCACGCCATCGTCGATATTCGCAACGGCATCGTGAGCGGCCGCAAGGTCGGCGGTCCCGCCACCGATCTGGCGCTCAAGATCATGCACGACGCCAAGTATCGCGACCTGCCGTTTATTACGGGCTACGAGGGCCGCGGCGCCGGCGGCAAGACGTTGGAGTCAGCGACGTACTTTATCCGCGAGAATGACGAGATCGTCGGTATGCTCTGCGTCAACACCGACCTCTCGACCGTACGCTCCATCAACGCCATGGCGCAGCAGCTCATGGCGTGCTTCGACGCGGCGCCGACGCGCACGGAGCCCGCCCCTATCGAGGTCGAAAGCCTTTCGGAGTCCACACAGGAGCTCATCGACCGCAGCATTGCCGAGTTGCTGAGCGCGCGCGGGCTGGATGTAGCGTCGCTTGGTCAGAGCGACCGCGTGGACGTCATTCGCCACCTTAACGGCAACGGGGTGTTCATGCTCAAGGGCGCCGTGGCCTGCGCCGCCACCGCGCTGGGCATCTCGGAGCCCAGCGTCTACCGCTACCTGCAAAAAGTTCGCAAGGAGGGCTAACGAGCAAAATGGAGTGCGGCTCCACAAGCGATCCATCACCTGACAAAAGACCCTGCAGCTCGCACGCGCTGCAGGGTCTTTTTGCATGTCATGTTTAGTTGTTGCCAACGCCTTAGAGAGCGGCGACGACCTCGATCTCGACCAGACCGCCAGCCGGAAGGGCGGCAACCTGGAAAGCGCTGCGCGCGGGGAACGGAGCCTCGAACTTGGAGGCGTAGATCTCGTTCACGGCAGCGAAGTCGGCAATGTCGGCCAGGTAGACCGTGGTCTTGACGACATCGGCAAACGTAGCGCCGGCGGCAGTCAGCAGGGCCTCGACGTTGGCAAGGGACTGCTTGGCCTGGGCCTCGACGCCCTCGGGCATCTTGCCAGTTGCGGGGTCGATGCCCAGCTGGCCGGACAGGAACACCATGTTGCCGGCCTGGATACCGGGGGAATACGGGCCGATGGCTGCGGGTGCGTTATCGGAAGACACGACGGTCTTGCTCATGTTTTTCTCCTTACGATCAATTGAGAGAGCGTGAGCGCGGCGTTCGCACCGGGAGGCACAATTCGGTCTGAACACCGCGCTTGATTGGGATAGTACTCAAGGTTTCTGTTTGATGCAAGAATATTATCAGCTTGCGAGAATATTTTATCGCCCAACGGTTTCCCCGAACCGCTGAACGGTTCTCCACGAGGTCAGCCAGCCCAAGCTGCTGAAGACTTTATCCCGCTCGGAGCACGGGCATCGCCTGCCGCAACGGTACCACTATACTTTTGAATATCTGAGCATTTTGAAAGGCAGGATATGACCGCAACCGCCAGTCGAACCACCAACCGCAGACCCGAGCTTTTGGCGCCCGCCGGAGGGCCCGAGCCCTTTGCCGCCGCACTCGCCGCCGGGGCAGACGCCATCTACTGCGGCATGGGCAGCTTCAACGCCCGCCGCAAGGCCACCAACTTTACCGACGAGGCCTTTGAGCAAGCCTGCCGCGCCGCGCATCTAGCCGGGTCGCGCGTCTACGTCACGGTAAACATCGTCATCAAGCAGTCCGAGATGAGCGATGCACTGCAACTCATCCATCGCTGCTCCACGCTGGGCGCCGACGCCTTCATCATCCAGGACTGGGGCCTATTCTTTGAGGTCAAGCGCACCATGCCCGGCATCGAGACACATATCTCGACCCAGGCGAACATCCACGACGACCGCGGAACCCTTTGGTGCCGCGAGCAGGGCGCCGACCGCGTGACCCTCTCGCGCGAGCTTTCCATCGACGAGATTGCCACCATTCACGACGCTGCGCCCGATGTTGACCTTGAGGTCTTTAGCCACGGCGCCATCTGCTTTTGCTACTCGGGTCTGTGCCTGCTGTCGAGCTTTGCCATGGCGGGCCGCTCGGCCAACCGTGGCATGTGCGCCCAGCCCTGCCGCCTGCCCTACGAGCTGATTGACGAGAACGGTCGCACGCTCTCCCCCGCCGGCCGCGAGCGTGCGCTATGCCCGCGTGACACCAACACCTCACAGCTCGTTCGCCGTCTGTATGACGCCGGTGCCGCGTCGCTCAAGCTCGAGGGCCGCATGAAGGCGCCCGATTACGTGTACTCCATCGTTGATGTGTATCGTCACGAAATTGACGACATGCTATCCGGAGCCACCGTTGCCAAGGACGAGGAAGCCGCCCGCCAGCGCCAGCTCAAGCGCTGCTTCAACCGCGACTTTACGCACGCCTATCAGGACGGCACCTCGGGCGACGAGATGATGAGCTACGAGCGTTCCAACAACCGCGGCCAGATCGTGGGCACGGTGCTCGGCAGCCGCCTGGCCAATCGCGATGTGCGCGGCCTCAAGCCCGACGACCGCCGTCGCCGCGCCGCCATCGCCCGCATTGAGCTGTTTGAGCCCGTGGGCAAAGGCGACCTGCTGGAGCTTCGCCACGATAACGAGTTTGACCAGTTCCTGACCACCATTGCCGCCGATGATGCCGCCGCCGGTGACATCATTGAGTGCCGTGTGCCCCGCAGCATGCCCGAGGGCTGCCGCGTCCGCGTGATTCGCAGTCAGCGCGCCATCGACGCCGCCGGCGCCGCGCTCAAGCGCGATGTGCTGCGCCGCCGAGCTGTTGACGT
>CABQNA010000076.1 GCA_902465425.1 uncultured Collinsella sp. | reverse complement strand
GAGCCGTTGGAAGCAGCCGTCGTGAAAGCAGACCAGGTGGAAGAGGAGGCGATACCGAAGCGGCTCTCCTTGCCCTCCATGTTGCCGCCGGCCTGGCCGTCGGTCATCTCGATATTGACCGCTCCGCCATCGGCCAGCTGCGGGGTGCCCGCATGCTCGTTGAGGGCGATGATGCCGGTGAAGATCACCAGCAGGATGAACATGGCGGCAAAGATGGCCTTGCCCTGCTTGGTGTTCTTGACGCCGATACCGAAGGTGAAGCAGCAGGCGGCCGGGATCAGCAGCAGGCTGGTCATCTCAATGATGTTGGTGAAGGCACTGGGGTTCTCATACGGATGAGCGGAGTTCACTCCGAAGAAGCCGCCGCCGTTGGTGCCGGACTGCTTGATGGCGACCTGAGGAGCCGCGGGACCCTGGGGCAGGAACTGCTCGGTGACCACGCGCGCGCCCTCGACAACCTTGCCGTCGACCTTGACCGTGTCGCCCTCGATCTCGGCGCCGTCGATGACGCTCCAGCCGCCGTCTGCATTAGGCTGGACAGCGACGGGCTCTACGAGCTCAGCCTTCTGAGCCGGCTGGAAGTTGGAGATGACGCCACCGGCAGCCAGGCAGATGCCGAACACGAGGTTCAGCGGGATGAGCACATACAGGACGGTGCGGGTGAGGTCGACCCAGAAGGAACCCAGACCCTGCTCCTTGACCTGACGGAAGCCGCGGATCAGCGCGAACATGACCGCGATACCGGTGCCGGCGGAAACGAAGTTCTGCACGGTGAGACCCATGAACTGCACAAGGTAGGACAGGGTGGTCTCACCGGAGTAGGACTGCCAGTTGGTGTTGGTTATGAAGGAAGCAGCCGTATTGAACGACAGGTCCCATGACACACCCGGCAGGTGCTGGGGATTGCCTGGCAAGAAGGACTGAAACACCTGGAGTGCCACAAGAGCCACGAGGCCAATCCCCGAAAAGACCAGCACGCTCGCCAGATAGCGCCTACACCCCATCTGCCCTGCCGCGTCGATGCGAAGCAGACGATAGACGCCACGCTCCACAGGAGCAATCACAGGCGACAGGAACGTATGCTCACCATCCATGATATGGGCCATGAACCGACCGAGCGGAACGGCCAGGACGACGAGCACGGCAAAGTACAAGATGTACTGAATCGCAGCGTCCATAGTTTACGAATCACTCCTCATCAGAATGTAGATGTAATAGATAAGGAGTCCAATGCAGACGACTCCAATGATGGGAATGAGGATGTCCATTTACCGCCCCTTTCACGCGCGGTCCGATGTCTCGGACGCCTGCTCTCGCAAGCGTCTGGGGACAGTAAACGCTTCTAGGGATTAAAGAGGCGTGAGGGCCGGGGCTCACGTCCTTAAGATGCCGTAAAGATGCAGGTAGAAAGCACTATTGCGGCTGCAGTGCGCCTATACTCGACCTCGCGAGCATACAGTGGCGTCCTCACCGCGTATGCACGCATGGACAACGTTTCAGAAAGGCTACGCTATGCAGCGCGACGCATCGGACACTCGCGTCAATCCAGACCTCATCCTCAAGGCAATTGAGAAAGACGAGGCCGCCGATGACGCTCGAACCAGCCGGGGACACCTCAAGATTTTCTTTGGCTACGCTGCTGGCACAGGCAAAACCTATGCAATGCTTCAAGCCGCCCACGCCGCCAAGCGGCGAGGTGTCGACGTCGTCGCGGGATACATCGAGCCGCACGAACGTCCGGCAACTGCCCATCTTGCACAAGGGCTTGAGAACGTGCCCTGTAAACTCATCGAGCACAACGGCATTGCGCTCAGCGAGTTCGATCTAGATGCAGCTATCGAACGCGCCCCTCAGCTCATCCTTGTCGACGAGCTCGCCCATACGAATGCGCCGGGGTCTCGCCACGACAAACGCTATCAAGACGTCGAGGAACTTCTACATGCGGGCATCGACGTCTATACGACCGTGAACGTTCAGCATATCGAGAGCCTAAACGACATGGTTGCATCCATCACCGGCGTTGTCGTGAGCGAACGAATCCCCGACCGTATCTTCGATGATGCCGACCAGGTCGAGCTCGTCGACATAGAGCCCGAAGACCTACTTGAGCGCCTTCGCGCCGGCCTCGTCTACCGTCCCGCACAAGCCGACCGAGCGCAACAGCATTTTTTTACCGTCGAGAACCTCACCGCACTCCGAGAAATCGCGCTGCGCCGCTGCGCCGATCGCACCGGCCACCTCACAGACGCCGCACGCGTGCTGGGAAACCGTGACTACTACACCAGGGAGCGTATCTTAGTCTGCGTCTCCCCGGCGCCGACCAATCCCCGCATCGTCCGTGCCGCCGCACGCATGGCGAAAGCGTTTCGCAGCGAGCTCGTCGCCCTGTTCGTAGAGAGCCCGCGCACGCAAGCCATGAGCGATGATGAGCGCGCCAAGCTTGCAGCCAATATCGCCCTAGCCGAGCAGCTCGGAGCACATATGGAAACCGTCTATGGCGACGACATCGCGTTTCAGATCTCCGAGTTCGCGCGCCTGTCGGGTATTTCGAAGATCGTCATGGGGCGCACGGGCGAGCGCGGCAGCGTCCGTCAGGCCCTCTTCGGCCGCAAATCTCTCGTAGAACAGCTCATAACATTCGCCCCGAACCTCGACATTTACATCATTCCAGAACAGTCGACTCCGCCCTCCCGACCCAAAGGACGCCGCCATGCGCTCGCCCTGCAGCCGCCCAGCAGCCGAAACGTGCTTCGCACGCTGGCCCTCTCTCTTGCCGCCACGGCGATCGGCACGGCTTTCCGCCATCTGGGATTTGCCGATTCCAGCATCATATCCCTCTATATCCTCACGGCCCTGCTGACCGCCGTCACCACGACGGGGCGTATCTGCACGATCGTATCGAGCGTGCTCTCTGTAGTGCTTTACAACTTCTGCTTTGTCACGCCTCTGTTTTCGCTCGCCAGCTACGACCGAAGCTATCTGGTCACGTTCGGCATCATGTTCGCCACCGCTATGGTCGCCGGCGAGTTAACTGCGCGCATCGCCGACAACGCCCGTACATCCGCCGAGAACGCATTCAAAACGCGCGTACTCCTCGAAACGAACCAGCTCTTGCAGCAAGCCCATAGCGCGGAGGAGTGCGCCCGCGTCGCCATGAACCAACTCGTCAAACTGCTAAAACTCGACGTGGTCTTCTACCCCGCCGAACACGGCACGCTCGGCAAGGCGCTCTATGAGTCCGCTGGCACCGAAAACCGATCCGCGTCGCTGCTCACCGACTACGAGCGCGCCGTTGCAACCTGGACCTACACCAACAACAAGCGCGCGGGCGCAAGCACGCGGACCCTGCCTGAGGCGCGCTGTCTCTACCTCGCGGTTCGCACCGGCGACAAGGTATTCGGTGTCATCGGCATCGCCCTGGAGGGGCGCGAGATCGAAGCCTTCGAGCATTCGATCGTCCTATCTATCGTAGGTGAATGCGCCTTGGCGCTCGAAAGCGACCGGGCGGCGCAAGAGCGCGAAGAGGCTGCGGTCTTGGCGAAAAACGAGCAGCTGCGCGCCAACCTTTTGCGCTCCATCGGCCACGATTTGAGGACACCCCTCACGGCTATATCCGGATCTGCGGCAATCCTTCGGAAGAGCGACGAGAAGCTCAGCCTCGAACAACGCTGCGATCTTGCCGATGCCATCTACGACGACTCCCTCTGGCTTATCGATACCGTGGAGAACCTCCTCGCCATCACACGCGTCGAGGACGGCACCATTCGCCTCAACTTAACATCCGAGCTCATCGACGAGGTCATCGAGGCCGCCCTCAGCCATGTCGCCCAAGCATCGCATGGACGTGCCGTCACCATCGAGCACACTGACGACATCCTGTTGGTACGCATCGACGTCCATCTCATCATGCAGGTGCTTACGAATCTCATCATGAACGCCTTCAAATACACGCCCGAGAACTCGACTGTCACCATCAGCGCACGTCGCGAGGGCGCGTTCGTCGTGGTGGACGTCGCAGACGATGGGCCGGGTGTGGCAGACTGCGACAAGCCTCATATCTTTGAGCGCTTCTTCACCTCAAGCAATACGCGGCCCGTGGATTCGCGTCGAAGCATCGGCCTTGGCCTGTCGCTCTGCCGCTCCATCGTGGAGGCGCATGGCGGCGTCATCGAAGTTCGCGACAACCACCCCCATGGGGCTGTCTTCCGTTTTACCCTGCCCGCCGAGGAGATTGAGATTCATGAATAATGCCGCTAAGCCACGCATCCTCCTGGTCGAAGATGACCCGACCGTTCAAAACCTCGTTTCGACCGCGCTTGACCTCCACGGCTATGTCGTGAGCAAGGTTTGCAACGGCCAGGCCGCCATCATGGATGCGGTGTCGCACGGCCCCAGCCTCATCATGCTCGACCTCGGCCTTCCCGACATTGACGGTATCGAGGTCATCACGAAGATCCGAAGCTGGTCGGCAGTCCCCATTATCGTCATTTCGGCGCGCACCGAAGATTCCGACAAGATTGCAGCACTTGACGCAGGGGCAGACGATTACCTCACCAAGCCCTTTTCTGTGGATGAGTTGCTCGCGCGCGTCCGTGCGAATTTGAGGCGCTCCTCGATGGCGTCGAGCGAGTCGACAGAAGCGAGCACGTTTGACAACGGTCCGCTGCATATCGACTACGCCGCGGGATACGCGACGAAAGACGGACGCGAACTCTCGCTCACCCCAACCGAGTACAAATTGCTCGTCCTTCTGGCGAAAAACGTCGACAAGGTGCTCACCCACACCTTCATCACCCGCGAGATATGGGGCACGAGCTGGGACAGCGATCTGGCGAGCCTGCGCGTGTTCATGCGCACCCTGCGCAAGAAGATCGAGGCAGACCCCTCTCACCCCAAGATGATTCAGACACACATGGGTGTCGGGTACCGCATGCAGCGTCTCTAGCCCACTCCACAAAAAGTTGCGGTGGAATACGGAGTAGATAAGGCCTTTGACAGCCAAAACAGTCCGCATTTCACCGCAACTGATGGGCGGGATGGAGTTAAAGGCCCAGGTAGGTGGTCATGCCTTCGACGGCGAGCTTGGCGCCAGCTACGGCGTGAACCACGGTGAGCGGGCCGTTGACCACGTCGCCGGCGGCAAAGACGCCAGGCACGGTGGTCATGCCGTGCTCGTCGACCGAAAGCAGGCCGCGATGGTCGGTCTCCAGACCGCCCGTCGTAAGCACAAGCTTGTCCTTGGGCACCTGCGAAGCCGCAATCACAACTGTGTCGGCAGACGCATGGTCGAGCTCTTCCTCGTAGCCCACCACATTGTTGTCCTCGTCAAAGATAGCCGTCTCGAACACCGGACCGCTATCGTCGATGGCACAGATCGCCTTGCCGCACACAATCTCGGCACCGTCAAGCTCGGTCAGCTCCACCTCGTCATCGATGGCCGAGATATGGCGCGAGCGGGCATACACAGTGACCTTGCGGGCACCCGAGCGCAGGGCCGTGCGGGCAACATCCATGGCCACATTGCCGGCACCGATAACCGCCACGTTCTGCCCGATTGCCACGCTCGTGGGATCGACCAGATAATCGATACCAAACAGCACGTTGCCGCGCGACTCGCCGGGAATACCCAGCTTTCGAGCTCGCCAGGTACCGGTACCGACAAAGACCGCATCGTAGCCGTCGCGCAGCAGGTCGTCGATGTGGAGCGCACCGCCGATGGTGGTCGAGGGGCGAACGCGCACGCCGAGCGAGCACATCACGTGGCGGTACTTTTGCACGAGCGAGCGCGGCAGACGGAACTCGGGGATACCGTACTCCAGCACGCCGCCGATCTCGGGCCGCTGCTCAAAAACAGTGACGGCGCAACCCAGCTGCGCCATCTTGATAGCCACGGTAATACCAGCGGGACCGGAACCGACCACAGCAATCTGTTTACCGCACGACGGTGCGGGCTTCCACTCCTTACGATCCAAATATGCCGTGGAGATATAGTTCTCGATGCTCGAGAAATGCACGGGTGTGCCCTTGCGGGCCTGGATGCAAGCACCCTCGCACTGGCCCGAATGGTTGCACACCACGGAGCAGACCGCGCTCATGGGATTGTTCTGGAACAGCAGCTCGCCCGCCTCTTCTAGACGACGCTGTTTGAACAGGTCGATGACCTGCGGAATAGGCGTCTGAACCGGGCAGCCCTTAATCTGACAGAACGCCCTTTTACAACCTAGGCAACGATTCGCCTCTTCGACAATGTGGATAGCCACGCAACTCCCCTTTTTAATGCAATCCAATGGGGGCGACGATAAAGACCCTTCACCGCCGCCCCCATACAGGTAATCTCAATCTGCCGACACAGCAAAAGCCAATGCTATAACTCGCGATGCGAAGCCCCGCAGCGAGCGGACATGTGCTCGAGTGTCGCCAGGCAGTCAGCCGCCGTCGCCGGCACGCTGTTCTCGACCACGCAGGGAATCCCAGGGCAGGCGGCGGCAGCCCAGGCCACCACGGGCTCAAAGTCATAGCGACCCGTCTCGCCCACGCCGTGGCACACCAGGCGTGAACCCGTACCGTCGCACCAACCGGCTTCGTCCTCGTTATCAACGACCTCAAAATCCTTGGCGTGCAGCACGCGGATCTTACTGCCGCATAAGTAGAGCATGCGCGCTGTGATTTCCTGCGCTTCGTCAACGACGCTGGGGTGCAGCAGCGACACCGGGTCGTAGATCACGCCGAGCGACGGGCTCGTGACGCGCTCCAGCACCTCACGGCAGCGATCCGGCGTGTTAACCGTCTCGTTCCAACCGGGCTCGATCAGTATTTGCCCGCCCACGGCCTCGGCCCGATCGCAGACGTGTGCAAGTCCGTCTGCAAACGCATCGAGCGCCCCATCGGTCATGCGGTCGTCAGCAACGCGGTTCTGCGCATTGGGGCGACCGGTCTCGGTGCCAACCGGGCATCCGCCGAGCATCTGGGCAAAGTTCAAGCACG
>CABQNA010000075.1 GCA_902465425.1 uncultured Collinsella sp. | reverse complement strand
CGCCATGACCGACTTTGAGTATGAGCTGCAGCAGGCCGACCTTAACTATCGCTTGGATAGCGAGCTGGAGTCCATTTTTGTCATGAGTGCGCCGCAGTACGGCTATATCTCGAGCTCGGTCGTTCGCCAGATCGCCTCGCTCGGCAGCGATGTATCGACGTTTGTCCCGTCCAACGTGGTCGAAGCGCTCAAACATCGCTTTTCGTGACGTTTCTTATTGCCTGGTGGCATGTGGTAAACTAGCACGATGATATGTTACCTATGAAAGGAGACCGGATGCCGGGCGAGAATTTTCCTGGCGATAGGATCGTCAGCTTGGTCGATGAGCTCGAAGGGCTGATCGAGGAAGCCAAGCCGCCTTTCGGCAAGAACGCTCAGTTCAAGGTCATCGACGCCGACGTGTTCTTCAACATCCTCGACGAGATCCGCATGAGCTATCCCGAGGAGTGGCAGAAGTCCCGCCGTATCCTTAAGGAGCGCGAGGAGCTTATGGCTTCCGCCGCCGCTCAGGCCGATTCCATCATCGCCGACGCTCAGCAGCAGGCCCTCACCATTGCCGGTGAGCAGGAGATCGTACGCCTTGCGCAGCAGCAGGCCGATGACATCCGCGATCGTGCCCAGCAGTACGAGCGCGAGACGCGTTATGCTGCCGAGGACTATGCAGAGCAGGTCTTTACGCACCTGGAGGAGAACCTCAAGAGTCTGACCGGCACCGTTACCCGTTGCCGTCAGCAGCTCAACGAGGGTGCCGCCCAACAGAATGGTCAGTGGTAATGGCTGAGTTCCCGAGCGTTACCGTCGATCTTTCCGAGCAGCTCGAGTTTCCTGGAGATTCGTATCCGCTGACCGGTAAGGTCGATGTCGCCACCTACACGGTGGGCGAGAAGGAGTACCAGCTTCAGGACGGCATCGACTACGACGTTGTCTTTACCAATGCCGGTACCGGTGTCTTGCTCACGGGCATGGTCCGCGCGCACGCCACCGGCGAGTGCGACCGTTGCCTGGAGCCCGCCTCGTTTGATATCGCCGGCGAGATCGAGGAGTTCTACCTCTTTGAGGAGCCCGAGGATCCCGAGGCCTACGAGGACGGATACGAGCTCCTGGGTGAGGACCGCATCGTCGATCTGGGTGAGCCCATCAATGACGCGGTCGTTATGGACACGCCGTTTGTGGTGCTCTGCAAGCCCGATTGTCGCGGTCTGTGCCCCACTTGCGGTTGCAATCTCAACGTGGAGCAATGTGATTGTGCTGCCCAAGCCGAGGCCGAATGGGCCGAAGCCACGGAAAATCCATTTGCAGCATTGAAGAATCTCAAGCTCGATGAGTAAAACTGTGGTAGTATCGCTACTTGCGCGTAATCGCCACACTGGATAGTTCATAAGGAAGGTCACTATGCCCGTACCTAAACAAAAGCAGGGTCGTATCCGCACTCACACCCGTCGTTCCGCCAACATGAAGATCTCGGCTGCGGCTCAGTCCACGTGCCCCCGTTGCGGCGCTGTCAAGCTTCCGCACCACGTGTGCCCCAGCTGCGGTTTCTACAAGGACCGCGAGGTTATCGTCACCGAGTAACGGTATACTCTGGATGCGATGCCGTTCCAAATGGAACCACAATGGCCGGCTCAATGAGTCGGCCATTTTTGTATAAGGAGCATGTATATGAGTAACGTTCGCGTTTGTGTAGACGTTGTGGGCGGAGACGAGAGACCTCAGGTTGTTCTCGATGGTATCGAGGCTGCACTTGCCGCCGATCCCGATATCGAGGTCTTGGCAGCTGGCCCCGCCGAAATCGTCAATCCCTTTGCTGCTTCCCACGCACGTGTTGAGGCCCTTGAGGCACCCGACGTTATCGCCATGGATGACGATCCCATTCGCGCCGTGATGACCAAACGCAAGTCTTCGATCGTGCTGTCGTGCCGCGCCATCAAGAAGGGAAATGCGGACGCGTTTTTCTCCGCCGGCTCCACCGGCGCCATGACCGCCGCTGCGACCGCCTACGTCACGCCGTTTAGATATATGGCCGAAGGTAAGAAGCAGCCGGTGCGTCCCTGTCTGACCAATGCGCTGCCCAATCGCGCCGGCGGTCTGACGGTGCTGTGCGATATGGGCGCCAACCCCGATGTCGAGGTCGAGGACATGGTGCGTTTTGCCCAGATGGGTAGCGCCTATGCTCGCGTCGTCCTGGGCATCGAGCATCCCCGCGTGGGCCTGCTTGCTAACGGCACCGAGGACGAGAAGGGCTCCAACTTTACCAAGGCCTGCTTCCCGGCCATGAAAGCCGCCGTTCCCGGCTTTGTTGGTAACTGCGAGGGAACGGACATCACCTCCGGTAACTTCGATGTCGTCGTTGCCGATGGCATGTCGGGCAATATTGCGCTCAAGGCCACGGAGGGCGCTGCCAAGTTTTTGCTGAAGGAACTCAAGGGTGCCTTTATGTCTTCGCTTGGCACCAAGATCGCCGCGCTGCTCATTAAAAAACAGATGCGCGAGATAAAGGCCAAGCTTTCGGGCGACGCCAAGGGTGGTGCGATTCTTTTGGGCCTGCGCGGCGTGGTCCTGATCGGCCATGGCGCCACATCGGTCGAGGCTGTTAAAAACGGTACGCTCGCGGCGGCCGAAGCCGTGCGCGCCGGGCTGGTCGAGAACGTCGCAAACTCTATGGACGGTATCGTTTTATAACAGCGGCGTTATGCGTCTCGGGGCGTGCGTCGTGGGGTAGAATCAGAACCGTGTCTTGGTACCGCCCGGGCGGTACCATTCTTTTGGTATTCATGCACTATGAGAGGAAGCGCTATGGACCGCTCCGAAATCTTCGACAAGATCGCCGAGGTCGCTGCTGACGTTCTGGGCGTCGATGTTGCCGAAATTAGCGATGAGACCACCTTTGACGACCTCGATGCCAACTCGCTCGAGCGCCTGCAGCTGGTTACGGCTATCGAGGACGAGTTCAATCTCGAGATCGATGATGAGACCTTGCTCTCGCTCAACTCTGTCGCCGACGCCGTCGACGCGATCGAAAACGCCAGGGAGGCTTAGGTCTTGGCTTTATCCGAACGACTTACGCGCGCCCAGGAGATTCTGGGCCACGAGTTCAATGACAAGGTGCTGCTGCGCGCGGCCCTTACGCATCCTTCGGCCGTCGAAGGCCAGCCAGTCTCGGCAAGCTACGAGCGCCTTGAGTTCTTGGGTGATTCCATTTTGGGCGCCGTGGTCGCCCGTTCGCTCTTTGAGTCCTATCCGGAGTTTGACGAGGGCAAGCTCACGCGCCTGAAGGTGTCGCTTGTCTCGGGCGCTACGCTGTCCGAGGTTTCTCACGAGCTGGGCATCGACGACATTATCATCTTTGGTGCCTCCGAGACCGGTACCGGTGCGCGCGGCCTGCATTCGGCGCTCGAGAACGTCTACGAGTCGCTCGTGGGCGCACTGTACCTGGATGCCGGCTGGGATGCCGCAGCGGAGTTTATCCATCGTACGCTTAAACCGCATTTGGCTTCCGAGCGTGCCGAGCATCCTGCAAACCCCAAGTCGTTTTTGCAGGAGTGCGTGCAAGCCGACGGTCACGAGCCCCCGGCGTATAAGCTCGTTGGCTCCGAGGGCCCGGCGCATGCGCCCACCTTTACCGCCGTGGTTTTGATCGATGGTATTCGCCAGGGTCGCGGCTCCGGCTCCTCAAAGAAGGAAGCCGAGGGAGCCGCCGCGCTCGAAGCGCTCGACCGCATGGGTTACACCACCAACGGCGTGATTCTGAACAAGAAGCACGTGTAAGCGAGGAACCGTGTATCTCAAGTCCCTCACGCTCAAAGGGTTCAAGTCGTTTGCCGATCGCGCCCATATGACGTTTGAGCCGGGCCTGACCGTCATCGTCGGTCCCAACGGCTCGGGAAAATCGAACATCTCCGACTCCATCCTGTGGGTCCTGGGTGAGCAGAGCGCCAAGCAGCTGCGCGGCCAGGCCATGGAGGACGTCATCTTCTCGGGCTCGTCAGCGCGCAAGCCGGTGGGTGTCGCCGAGGTCACGTTGGTGCTCGATAATTCGGACCATATGCTGCCCGTCGATTTTGACGAGGTCGCCATCACCCGTCGCATGTATCGCTCGGGCGAAAGCGAGTACCTCATCAACTCGAGTCCGTGCCGCCTGATGGACATTCAGGACATCCTGCACGATTCGGGCCTGGGCAAGGATACGCATTCCATCATCAGCCAGGGCAAGCTCGACGCCATTTTGCAGAGCCGCCCCGAGGAGCGCCGCGCCCTCATCGAGGAGGCCGCCGGCATTTCCAAACACAAGCGCCGCAAGGAGCGCGCGCTCAAAAAGATTAAGTCGATGGACGAGCACCTGACGCGTGCCCGCGACATTAATAAGGAAATCGCCCGTCAGCTGCGACCGCTGGAGCGTCAGGTCGATCGCGCGCGCAAGTACAAAGAGCTGTCCTCGCGCGCGAGCGAGCTTACGCAGATGCTAGCCGTCGACGAGCTTCGTTCGCTGCAGTCGCAGTGGAATGACCTGGAGAGTCGTTCCAAGGAAGGTGCCGCCGAGCTGGAGCTTGCGCAGTACCGCTTGGGCGAAAAGGAGCGCGAGCTCGAGAAGCTTCAGGTCATGCTCGAGGAAAAGGGCCTGTTTGTGGGCGACCTGGGCGAGCAGCGCCGCCATATGCAAGATGTGGTCGGCCGCATTAACTCCGACATGCGCCTGCTCGAGGAAAAGGGCCACAACATGGTGTCGCGCCTGTCTGACATGCGCGGGCAGATTTCGAGCTCCGAGCATCAGCGTCGTCGCGTGGTCGAGGAGCTCGAGGACGCGCGTGCCCAGCTTGAGGAAGTGACCGGTGCGCACATGCAGGCCCAGGACGACGTTGACGCCGCCGGTCCTGCTGCTGCTGAGCTCCACGAGCGGCGCGTGGCGCTCGACAATCAGATTTCGCAGCTTACGCGTGAACAACGTGATGTGCAGCGCGTGGCCGATAACGCCGCGCTCGAGCTTGCTAAGGTGAAGGATTCCTTGAGCAATGCCGAGGTCGAGGACAACATGTATGCCTCGCGCCTGGAGCAGATCGATGAACAGCTCGAGGAGGTCACGGCCTCGCTCGCGAGCCGTCGCGACCGCGCCGAGGAGCTTGAGGGCGCTCTTGAGGAAGCGCGCCAGGCTCAGGTCGATGCGCGTGAGGCCACCGAGACGGCACGCGCGGCCCTGAAGGACCTGCGTGCCCGCGAGAGCGAGGCGCGCAACAAGTTATCCGAGGTGCGCTCGGAGCTTGCCAGTCATAAGAAACTCGATGCCCGCATGGCCGACAGCTCGCCGCTCGTGAGCCGGCTGGTGGGTGCGCTGGGCGACGATGTCTCGGGTCGTCTGGGCGACGTGCTCGAGGCCCCGCGCGAGCTTGAGGGCCTGGTTGAGCAATTGCTCGCCGGCGATATCGATGCCCTGTTGTTTGATGACGCTACCACGCTTGAGCGTGCCGGTCGTGCGGCCCTGGGCCAGAAGAAGGCCTCAGGCGAGGCGCTGCTGGTGGCGCGCGGCGTGAGCGGCTCTGCTGCCGCTGAGGGCGCTGCCGGTACCCGTCTGGTTGATCGTCTGTCCGTGCGCGCAGGCTACGGACCCGTCGTCGAGGCGCTGCTCGGCGGCTATTACATGGTCGATGACTTGGCTGCCGCGCTGGCCGCGCCTGTCGTTGACGGTGTGACCTACGTGACTCCCGATGGCGCTCGCGTAAGCTGTGGCGGCCTGGTGCGCGTGGGCCTCGATGCCGGCGAGGCGTCGGGCGCTCTGGAGCGCAAGCGTCGCATTCGCGAGCTGGAGGGCCTGGAGCCCGATCTGGCTGCCTTGTTTGAGCATGTTTCGGATCAGGTCGTCGAGGCCAATGCGGCCGTTGAGGAAGCGCGTGCCGCTGAGGGCGATGCCGCCGGCGAGATCGCCCGTCTTGAGGGCGAGCGCCGCTCGCTGCTCTCCGAGATCGGCCGCTTGGAGCAAAGCGCCAACAATGCCGAGGTCGAGCGCGTGCGCATCTCCAAGCGCCGCGAGCAGGCTTCCGAAGCCGTTCGCGCTGCGCGCCCGCGCGTTGACGAGCTCACTCGTTCGCGTGACGAGGCCCGCGCGCAGGCAAGCGATCTGGGCTTGCAGATTGCCGAGGCCAACGACGCACTCGACCGCGTTCGCCGTGACGATTCCGAGGCTGCCGGCAAGCTCGCCGACGCCAAGGTTCGCCTAGCCCAGACGAGCGAACGCCTGCGTTCGCTGAAGGGCCGCGTGCCCGACCTGGAGCATCGTCTTGAGGGCATCGACCGTCGTATCCGCGGAACACGCCAGGCTTCGCGCTCGCTCGAGCTGCTGCGCCTGCGCGTCGACCCCATGCACGAACGCTATTCTGCCCTGTTGGAACGCGCGTCGGATTGGGCAGCGCGCCTGCGTGACCAGGCCTCTCTGGAGGAGGCGGACTCCGCTTCGCTCAAGAAGACCATCGAAGACGCCAAGTCCGAGGTTTCTCGCGCTAAGGAGCGGGTCGATACCGCCTCCACCACGCAAAACGAGTTCAAGGTTGCGCGTGGCAAGCTCGAGGTGCAGGTAGAGGCCGCCATTAAGGCCATTACCGCCGATGGCACCACGGTACTCGAGGAAGCGCTCATGCTTCCTGCGCCCACCGACCGTGACGCTGCTGAGCGCGAGCTCAACCAGCTCGTGCGTCAGATCAACAACCTGGGCCCTGTGAACCAGGTTGCCATGGAGGAGTACGAGCAGCTCAAGCGCCGCGCCGATTACATCGAGGAGCAGCTGGCCGATCTGGAGAGCGCGCGCAAGGCGCTCACCAAGATTACCGTGGCCATCGACCGTAAGATGCGGAAGGCCTTCCTGGTGACCTTTGAGAAGGTCGATGCGAACTTCCGCGAGATCTTCGCCATGCTCTTCCCGGGCGGCCAGGCGCATCTGGAGATGACCGACCCCGAGCATCCGGCCGAGACGGGCATCGAGGTCGTGGCGCAGCCGCGCGGCAAGCGCATTACCAAGATGATGCTCATGTCGGGCGGCGAGAAGAGCCTGACGG
>CABQNA010000074.1 GCA_902465425.1 uncultured Collinsella sp. | reverse complement strand
ATCGGCGCGCGGCAACCACGTATCCAGCAGCTCATCGCACGCCGCCTCGAGTTCCTCGGCGCGCGCCCGGTCTTTCATAGATGTGGTGTTGGCAAAGAGCGTCAGGCTCGCACCCTGCATGGCAGCGCGGCAGAACACGGCGCCGCAGGCCACGTCGGACAACAGCTGGCGCGAGCCCTTATCGGCCATGTCCTCGAGCAGCGCCAGCGCGCGGCCGCAGGCATCCATGATCCGATACGGTGGCATGGCCGCCACGTGCAACGCGTCCTGAATCGCCGCAGGTCGAGCTGGGTCCTCGCGCGGAATACCGTACGCAGCGGACACCTGGCCGTACGCACGAACGTCCTCGGCGACCAGGTCCACAAGTTCCTGCGCCAACTCGTCTGCCTGGGCAAATGCACGCGTCAGGTCGTCCGCGCGATCGGCAAGCGCGGGATTAGTCGCCCCATAACGAGCAACCATCCCACAAAGCGAGGCACCCAGCGCGCCCACAAAGGCGCTCGCGCTGCCGCCGCCGGGAACCGGCTCGCGCGCGGCCAGCGCCTCGGCAAACCCGCGGCAGGTCTTGTCCATCATCTCTTGGCTCATACGCATGCACCTTCAAGTCATATACATCGGTCGGGCGGAATCGCCGACCAACCGCATCGATCACGTAATGGTGCTAAGTCTAGCCCATAAGTACATGAGCGTCAGCGCACCTGGCCATCGCAGATTTCTATGACGAACGATAGGCGCCGGCAACGCAAACATGGGACACATGGCCCACCTTTCGAGACTCCCGAACGACACAAACTGGGGCATATCTATAAGTAAGGAACCCGTTGGGGCACGGCCGCGCAACGGCCACAAGCGATGAACGGAGGCATAAGCCGCACAGTACACAGAGACAACCGCCGCCAGCGTAATCAGTACCCCAACAGCATGCGGCGCCGTGATGTCACCGACAGACAAGGAGGACGCCACCATGAAGAAAAAGACCCTATCGATCCTTTCCCTTTGCATCGCCCTCTTTGCCGCGTTTGCCCTTGTCGGCTGCGGCGGGAGCGCATCGGGCGGCGGCAGCAGCGCATCCAAGAGCGAGGGCAAGGAAAAGGCCCCTGTCGCTAAGAAGATCGACTTTATCTGGTTTAAGGTCGAGATGCCCGAGGGCGTTGGCGTAAGCGACTCCGCCGGCAAGAATGCCGACAGGGTCCAGCTCACTTTCCCCGAAGACGAGAACGGCTCGGCCGATCGCTTTATCCCCGTTTGGAAAAAGGCGCTGACAGCTGAGGAGTCCCACGCCGACCAGGCAGAAAAGAAAGGCGATACGTTCCAGTGGAAGGATGGCGGGTCCGTCGAGTATAACGGCAGGACGTGGCTCATCGGAACGTACGAGGACAACAGTGGCGTCTCAACACTCCTCTTTACCGACGTTGAGCCGGGAAGCGTCTGCGTTCTCATCGCGAACTTCGACCTGCACAAGAAAGAAGCCGAGGCGCTTCTCAACTCCATCGAGTTCCCCGACGACATGAAGAAAGCAGTTGACGAGGCACGTGAAGTCGAGATTTCGAGCATCGAGATCAAGTAACGGGGCACCCGTACGCGCCTACGCGAACCCGCGTAGGCGCGCCCCATTAAAACAACGGGCGCCCAACCCGGGGAGAGCCGACAGCATCGGCCCTCCCCTCTTTTGCGCCCTCGCATATTGCCACTTAACGGCGCAAATCCGGCCCTCAGAATGGGACACATGGCCCACCAGAACGAGCCGCTCGCGCGTACAGTAAAGGCAGGTAATCCATGGGCGGTTACAGATCGAGGAGGACACAACCATGAAAAAGAAGGCCTTTGCGATTCTCACCCTCTGCATAAGCCTCTTAGCCGCAGTCTCCCTGGTGGGCTGCGGTGGCAGCGGCGGCGCTACCGGCAGTGGCGGTGGCGGCGGCGCAGAAAAGCCAGCCGTGGATATGAGGACCGACTTCATTTGGTTTAAGGTCGAGGTCCCCGAGGGCGTCGAGATCACCGACGTCGCAGGCGACACTGCCGACAGGGCCCAGTTTAAGTTCACCGAGAGCGAGCACGCCAGCGATCGCTTCATCCCCGTCTTCGATCCTGACAAGAACGCCGACGAGCTGTTCGACTACGAGGCAAAGTGGAATGCCAGCTTTGAGTGGACCGAGAATGACCCCGTCAAGTACAACGGCAAGACTTGGCGCAACGCTTCCTATACACACTCGGGCGGCGTGACGACCGAGTACTTCACCGACGTTGACGGCGGCAGCGTGTACGTGCGCATCGACAACGTCGAGGAACACAAGGATGCCGTCGAGACCATGATGAAGTCCCTGGAATTTGCCGACGACATTGCCGAGGCCAAGACCGAGGCCATGGACGTCAAGCTTGAGGATATCGAGATCAAGCGCTAAGCGACTGGCGAGCGCAACGGGAAACACGGTCGCAGTGCAAACAAGCGACGGTACCCCAGCGCTTCGTACCCAGGGAGGGCCGGTAAACCGACCCTCCCTTTCTTATGCCGGTAGCCGACGAACGCGAGGGTGCCGGGCGGCAAAACCACCCCCAGCGCGGTAGCAGCACAAATAGACAAGCGCCCCAACGCGTCCGCCCGCCGATTTATGGCGCCGCGCAGACAATTAAGCCAACACGTTTAGACATCCAGGCAGTATAGTGAACAAAATGAGTGCATAACCGCACCCTGCGAACGGAGGAGTTATGACCGAACACCACGCCATCAGCCGTCGAGCATTCACGTTGGGCCTAGGACTCGCAGCATTGTCGCCATTTGTAAGCCTGCCCGAAACCGCGGGATTGGGCCTTCCCGTGCGCGCGGCATTTGCAGACGACGTTGCCACAGCGTCGGTCAGCCTCGACAATTTCGTCATTCGCCTTCGCCCCGCGGGCTATTTTCGCACCGCGAGTGTCAACGAAGACGGCAACGTCATCGGCAACGTCTGCCACCTGTTTAATGACGGCACGTCCAACAAGCTCATCCTTGAGCACGTAGCGACCGATACAGAAAATACAAATTGGTATGCCATCCGCACCCTGCTCAATTTCGAAGAGCACAAGAAGACGGGCTACAGCATTTGGTCGGTCGATGGCGACTCGGACAAAGATGGAAAGGTCATCCACGTATGGAGTGGCGAGCATGACGACAAGCCCAGCCGCTCTTTTGCGTTCGATCGCCAGCAAAACGGAACCTACATCATCCGAGACCGCACAAACGAGAAAAAAGACATTAATTACCTGGCCATAGAAAAGGACGGCAAAGACCAAGACAACAACAAGATCTGCCACAAGAGGAAGAGCATTCCGTGGGAGCTCGAACTTGTCGGTTACGACAAGGGCGAGATCAATACCACGGTTAGAAGTATCGACTGGATCACGTATAGCAGCTACGTCGACGGACCATGCTGGATGAAATACGTCGACGGCAACAAATACCTCGACGAGCTGAGCATCCCGGGCACGCATGATTCGAGCACCTGCAGCGTCGACAACGACACCGAGCCCCAAACCTCGCTTGCAAAGTGCCAGCAGGATTACATCCCCACGCAGTTGCTCGAAGGCATTCGCTATTTTGATATCCGACTTGGAAAGAACAACGATAAAGGCGACCCCGGCATCGACCATGGAATATGCTACCTGCTCAAAAAAGACGGGGGCTTTATACATCTCTCCGATGTCATCGGTTACTTCAAAACATTTTTGAACGAAAACCCGTCAGAAGCGCTCATCATGCTGGTGTCACGAGGCAACGACGAAGCTACCGACGAAAGCGTTACGACGGCTTTCGCCAAGGTTTTGGACGACAACCCCAAACTGTTCTATACGTCGAGCCATGTCCCCACACTGAACGAGGTGCGCGGAAAGATCGTCCTGCTGCGTCGATTTAAACTCGCCGGCGACAGTGTAGACGGCCACACGTGGGGCCTCGACCTCACCGAATGGGACGACAAAATCAAGGCGCATTCCGGAAAGTCCATGTGCCTCGTGAAATACGAGCAAGGCTTTGAGGCTGCGGGCAATACGGGCGACAAAGAGCCCTATAGCACAGCGGTATATGCCCAAGACCATTACAGCTGCACGGGATCCAGTAAGATCGACTGGGTCGATATGGCCCTGAAGGCGGCGGCCGAGTTCGAGCCCAGCACCGTAGATATCACTGCCGCGGACGGGACAACGGTGCAGGCAACGGAGCGCTGCTGGTTTATTAACTACACTAGCTGCACGCAAAACAACCCTTTTACCGCAGCGCGAGTGGTCGACGAGCACCTGTACAAGAGCTCGTATATAAACAATACCGGAGTTGAGGGCACAAAAGAGAACTGCCGTAAGCGCATTGGCATCATTGCGTCCGACTTTGTTGATGCGGCGCTGGCCCGGAGCATCTATCAGCGCAATTACGATACGGAGCACAAGCAGACAGCTTCGTACTATCTCCCGACCCGCATGCGCATGACGTACGGCGACTCGCTGAGCGACGCCTCGCTCCAGGACGGCAAGACCGTTGGCGAGGGTCATTTCCGCCTCGTCGACAGCAGCAACGTACTCAACGTGGCGGCTTCGGGCCATGCGTTTGCCATCGAATATGTGGATGTCGACGCCTTGGGCAACGAGACCGTTACGGAGCTGCGGGGCTCCGTGCCCATCGATATCGATCCACGCGCGCTGACGCCCCATTTTGAGGGACTCGAAGGCCTTAAGGCCGGCGAAGACGTGCGCGCCAAGATTGCGGCATCACTCGAGGGCAAACTCGAAACCGATGCCTGCACGGCCCAGCTCGAGTTTGTGCACGACGCGGACGGCGCTCCGGGCACGGCAATGGCCGAGGGCGAGGCATTTGCCGCGGGGACGTATTGGGTGCGTGCGAAAGGCCTGTTGGGCGACGCGACGCAAAACTACACGCTTGCCACCGACGGAGCCGCAAGCTTTACCGTAGCGGCCTCGGACAGTGCAAGCGGCGCCGGCACCGGCAGCGGCACGGGTTCCAACGCAGGCAGCGCTGATAAGAATGGTAAGGGCAACAAGGGCAAGGGCTCGGGCGGAAAGCTCGCCGACACGGGCGACGGCTCTGGCGTTGCCGCCGGGCTCGCTGCCGCCGCCGTGGCGACAACGGTCGCAGGTGCAGCAATGCTTGCCAGTGACCGCGAAAACAGCGAAGGCGCTAGCGAATAAGCAAGCCGGCCTTTTAGACACATCGACTCAATCGGGGGGCGCAGAACACCGTTCTGTGCCCCCCGATTTTTACCTTGGCCCAAACGCCGCCATAGGCTACATCACCATGTTCAGCGCGTTAACAAACTCCTGGGCCTTCGCACGGCTGCTCAGGCTAAAGACGCAAGCAGTCAACAGCCTGTTACGCAGAAAAACATCGCGGCCTTTGATTCTATTGACGCCCGTAATGTCCTTAAGATAGACAATTTCGGTGTGCTTGCCACCAAAAGTGCCCTTCTTGAGCACCTCAATACGATTGGGATAGATCTTAGCGTCTTTAAACCTACCCGAACCTTTGTCCTGGAATAGCAGCGTGTTGTTGTCCATACGCGTCACTCCCGTGGGGTTCGCTAAAACTGTCTCTATTGCCACATTTTAGTCACCGCAAGGCTCCCATGCGAAGGTGCCAGACAGCACAGCAATTCGTGTCCGCGCGAGGCTTTAAACTAGATGCGATAAAGATGCATTCCACAAGAGGAAAGTGGGGCGACAGTGATGGGCGAACTGGTAAACCGTGGAAAATCGGCAATCGTGCCCGAAGGTTTTTACAAGCAGGTTTCCTCGATTCTCAACGCCGCTCGCGACAAGGCCTATACCGCCGTTAACTTTGCGATGGTTGAGGCGTATTGGGAAATCGGCAAGAGCATAGTTGATGAGCAGGGCGGAGAGGAGCGCGCAGCATATGGAGAGGCATTGATTGCGGGCCTCTCCAGAAGGCTTACCGCGGATTTCGGAAGAGGCTTTGGCATCGCAAACCTTCGCAATATGCGTCAGTTCTTTCTTGCGTTTCCAATTCGCGACGCACTGCGTAGCGAATTGAGCTGGACTCATTACCGCAGGTTGATGCGCATTCCCGACCCTGATGCTCGCGCCTGGTACATGAACGAATGCGCCGATTCTCGTTGGAGCACGCGTCAGCTCGAGCGCCAGATCAACACCATGTTCCGCGAGCGCCTGCTTGCCAGCAAGGACAAGAAGGCCGTCACCCAGGAAATCCAAAAGAGCGCCCCGGCTCGTCGCCCCGAGGATATCATCCGCGACCCATATGTACTGGAGTTTTTAGGTTTCTCGGACGATACTGCGTTTCGCGAGAGCGATCTAGAGCAGGCGCTCATCACGCATCTTCAGAAGTTCCTGCTGGAGCTTGGCCGTGGTTTCGCTTTCGAGGCGCGCCAAAAGCGCATCACCTTTGATGGGCGCCATTTCTATATTGACCTTGTTTTTTACAACTATCTGATGCGCTGCTTCGTGCTCATCGACCTTAAGACCGATGACCTTACGCATCAGGACCTGGGCCAGATGCAAATGTATGTGAACTACTACACGCGTGAGCTCATGAACGAAGGCGACAATCCGCCCATAGGCATCGTGCTCTGCGCGGACAAAAGCGATTCGATCGTCGAGTACACGCTGCCCGAAGACAACGACCAAGTGTTTGCCGCCAAATACCTGCCGTATCTTCCAAGCAAGGAAGAGCTGGCGCGCGAGCTGAGTGCCGAGTACCGCGCCATCAACGAAGCGACTAATGGCGAAGTGTAAAGGCAATAGCGCGGTGCGGCCGACGTCCTCGACGGCGTTCCGTATCACCTGGCATAAGAGGAGTTTTTCATGACAGACAGATCGAAAGCAACGCTACGTGGCTGCATCTACGGGCTCGCTGTTGGCGATGCATTAGGCGTTCCTTACGAGTTCAGGCCCCGCGGCACGTTTGAATGCACGGACATGATCGGCTATGGCACGCATGGGCAGCCCGCCGGCACCTGGAGCGACGACACATCTATGACGCTTGCTACCTGTGACTCGATTAGGGAGCTCGGGCATATCGACACCGCAGACATGCGCGACAGGTTC
>CABQNA010000073.1 GCA_902465425.1 uncultured Collinsella sp. | reverse complement strand
ATCGTCTTTGGCTTTGACGAGCGACGAGGCTTGCCCACAGTGGCGTGCCCGGTGTAGCACATTCGATTGTTAACGATTTGGTAGTCGGGCATCGAGTGGGGCGCCACTCTTAAGCTGGTCTCATGATTACGACTGGCATGGCGCACCAACCGATGTCCGTTTTTTGTTTGACATAAGGAGTCATAAAGACGATGAATACCGAGCTGTTTGATATCAAGATTCGCGCCGTCGAGGGTGGCGTCACGGCTGCGGCTGGTTTTAAGGCTGCAGGCATCCACGCTGGGTTCCGCAAGAACCCCGAGCGTCTGGATTACGCGCTCGTCGTGCCTGATAAGCCCTGTCCCGGTGCCGGCGTGTTTACCACCAATCGCTTTTGCGCGGCGCCCGTGCAAGTGAGCCGTGCCAACCTGGGCGGTGCCGACAAGGGCTACGGTATCATCGCCGGCGTTTCGGTCAACTCTGGCAATGCCAACGCCGCCACGGGTGAGACCGGCCTTGCATGCGCGCGCGAGACGTGCAGCATCGCATCGCAGGTCATCGGCTGCGAGCCTCAGCAGATTCTGGTTGCCTCCACGGGTGTGATTGGCCAGATTCTGCCGATCGACACGTTTGAGACCGCCATTCCTGCTGCCTACGAGGCGCTCTCCGCCCACGGTGGCGCCGATGCCGCTCGCGCCATCATGACGACCGACACGCACTCCAAAGAGTACGCCGTGTCCTACGTCAGCGAGGCTGCTGGTCATACGGGCAATGTCTATACGGTAGGCGGAATGTGCAAGGGCTCGGGCATGATCATGCCCAACATGGCCACCATGATCGCAGTTATCACCACCGATGCCCCCGTCGAGCCTGCGGCACTTCATGCCCTGCTGCTCTCGACCGTCAAGCAGACCTTTAACAAGGTAACGGTCGATTCCGACACCTCGACCAACGACACCTGCATCATGCTTGCCTCCGGTGCCGTTGCCGCAGATGCCGAGCCTATCGTCGAGGGCTCTGATGCCTTTGACGAGTTGACATTTGCCGTGCACGAGGTGTGCGAGAGCCTGGCGCGCAATATCGCCGCCGATGGTGAGGGCGCATCCAAGCTTGTTACGGTCAACGTTACCGGCGCCGTGAACGACGAGGAGGCCGATATCGCCGCCCGTGCCGTTTCCAACTCGCCGCTCGTTAAGACCTGCATCGCCGGCCACGACTGCAACTGGGGCCGTGTTGCTATGGCGCTTGGCAAGTGCGGCGTGAAGTTTAATCAGGAAGACGTTTCCATCGACATGATGGGCATGCCTGTCTGTCGCGACGGTCTGACTGTTCCCTTTGATGAGGACGAGGCTCTACGACGTTTCGAGGCGCCCGAGATCGTGATCTCGGCCGACCTGGGCGCAGGCGACGCGGCAACGACCGTGTGGACCTGCGACCTCACGCATGAGTACATCTCCATCAACGGCGACTACCGTTCCTAGATTCCGGGCACGCTGCGCATCTTGCCGCGATTGCGGACAGCGGAGCACGGCGCGATAACGATACGAAAGACGAGGCAGATTATGAAATTCGCACGCGATTGTCGTTCGAGCGAATCCAACGAAGCAACCGCGCAGCTGCTGTTCGAAGCGCTGCCGTGGATTAAGAACCTGACCGGCAAGACGGTTGTTATCAAATATGGCGGAGCCGCCATGGTTGATGAGCAGCTGCGCCGCGACGTGATGAGCGACATCGTTTTGCTCAAGATCATCGGTATGCGCCCCGTCATCGTGCATGGCGGCGGCAAGGCTATCAACGAGGCGCTGAGCCATTACGATATTCCCGTCGAGTTTAAGAACGGCCAGCGCGTGACCACGCCGGCGACTATGGATATCGTGCGCGAGGTGCTGGGCGGCAAGGTTAACCAGGAGCTGGTTGCTGCCATCAACCACCACGGCAACCTGGCCGTGGGCGTGTCAGGCAGCGATGCCGGCACGCTCATCGCCGAGCCGCTCGACCCCGAGCTCGGTCGCGTGGGCAAAGTGACGCACGTCAACACCGACTATATCGAGCGCTTACTCGATAGCGAGTACATCCCCGTCATCGCTACCGTCGCGGCGGGGGAGGACGGCGGTTTCTTCAACATCAACGCCGATACCGCCGCCGGTGCCGTTGCCGCGGCGCTCCACGCGCATAAGGCGATCTTTTTGACCGATGTCGATGGCCTGTACAAGGACTTTAGCGACAAGGACTCGCTTATCTCCAACCTAACGCTCGACGAGGTTAACGAAATGCTCTACGGCGGCGAGGTCGATAAGGGCATGATTCCCAAGCTGCGTGCGGCCGTCGATGCGCTTACCGGCGGCGTATTTCGTGCCCACATCATTAACGGTACTACGCCGCATTCGCTGCTCCTGGAGCTGCTGACCGATGCCGGCGTCGGCACCGTGATCCATTCCACCGAGACGGCTTACGAGTTCGATACGCATCCGCATCCGCTTTCGACGTTTGCTGCGCGTCTGACCGAGAATCTCGACGAGGTCGAGAAGCTCCAGACGGTCTAGCTGACCCGCAGTCGTCGCGTCCCTGCACCCATAGCCCTGCGCCGTCTGGCGCCCAACGAAAGGCATCCCATGTCACTTGCAGCTCAGCAATCGCTCGAATCCCATTACGTTATGCATACCTTTGGCCGCTCTCCGGTCGAGTTTGTCGAAGGTCACGGCATGAAGCTCACCGGTGACGATGGCCGTGAGTACCTCGACTTTCTTGCCGGCATCGGCGTGTGCAGCCTAGGTCATGGCAACCCGGCTGTGCTCTCGGCGCTCGAGGCACAGACCAAAAAGCTTCTGCATGTGTCTAACTACTTCTATATCGAGCAGCGTGGACAGGTCGCGGCGCTGCTGTCCAAGCTTGCTAACGACGACGTAGATGGTGCGCGCGTGCTTGCCGATGCCATTGCCGCCGGCGATGAGACCACGGCAGCTGCTCTTGGTGCTCCGGCTGTGGACGAGCAGGTTTGGGAGACCTTCTTTGCCAACTCTGGCGCCGAGGCTAACGAGGGCTCGATGAAGCTCGCGCGCCTGTACGCCAAGCGTGCCGGTAATGGCGGCAACACCATCGTGTGCATGCGCGGCGGCTTCCACGGTCGTACGCTCGAGACCATTGCCGCCACCATGCAGGATTGGCTGCAGGATAGTTTCCGTCCGCTGCCGGGTGGCTTTGTGGCCTGCACGCCCAACGATGTCGATGAGCTGCGTGCGATCTTTAAGCAGCTGGGGAGCGAAATTTGTGCCGTGATGCTCGAACCGATCCAGGGTGAGAGTGGCGTGCACCCCATGACCGAGGAGTTTATGGCGGCAGCGCGCGACCTAGCACACGAAGTGGGCGCCGTGCTTATCGCCGACGAGGTCCAGTGCGGTATCTTCCGCACGGGTAAGCCGTTTGCGTTCCAGACCTATGGCGTGGAGCCCGACATTATGAGTCTTGCCAAGGGCATTGCCGACGGCGTACCCATGGGTGCCGTCGTGGCAAAGAAGGAGATTGCCGACGTGTTTAAGCCGGGCGACCACGGCTCGACCTTTGGCGGTAGCTGCTTGGCCGTCGCGGCGTGTGCCGCGACGCTCTCCGCGCTTGTGCGCGGCGATTATGCCGAGCATGCTGCCAAGGTGGGTGCCTATATGGAGCAGGCGCTGGCTAAGCTTCCGCATGTGGTAGAGGTGCGTGGCCGTGGCTTGATGCTCGGCTGCGATCTGGACGATACTGCGGGTGATGCTCACGACGTTGTGGCCCGTGCATTGGGGGCTGGTGCCGTGATCAACGCTACGGGTGCGCATACGCTGCGTTTCCTGCCGCCACTTGTCTGCGAGGAAGCCGACGTGGACAGCCTGATCGAGATACTGTCGGGTGTTTTGGGCTAACGCGGCGCAATAACTCAATTTTGACCGGGTTCCGGACTGCGGACGTGCCCTATGCGGCATGATTCAGCGGTCTGGAACCCGTTTTGCCTTAGATTTGCTAAGGCAGGGAGACCTGCTGGTCAAAAAACATCAAATATGAGTACTGTTACCGATTTGGTAGCAGCAATTTTGGACTAATAAGGCCAGATAGCAAGTCGAAATGGCGATGAAAGCACGATTTTGATCCAACTGTTAGTCCTTATAATGGACATATGTTGCGTAACTTAAGAAAATACTATCTTTTTATATGTTGCAAACAAAGTAGCAGTACTCATTTTTGCCATTTTTTGACCACGGACCTTGAAATAAGGGGTCCTTAGGGTTCGAATCCCATGCGCCGGGCACAAAAAAGAAAGGCCTCCAACACCGGAGGCCTAACAATTCAATGGTGGGCGATGAGGGATGTCGCGTGCGGCTTCGCCCCGCTTTCGCTTCGGGCCTACGGCCCTCGCGCTGGGCCCAAACAAAAACGGTCCCCTTGCGAGGACCGTTTCCAATTCTGTGGTGGGCGATGAGGGATTCGAACCCCCAGCCTTGTGCGTGTAAAGCACCTGCGCTAACCGTTGCGCCAATCGCCCGTGCGGAGAGAGTATAGCAAAACAATCGCCCCGTTCACCTCATATCCATTAAAGGTAACTCGCGCGTTTCACAGCGGAGCTGATTCAGTTGAGATTGCCTGAACATTCCGCCCCTCTTTACGCCCTCGGGTATACTCAAAAGCTACTGATTCGATTTGATGCCCAGCAACAGCAGAGGGGATAGTATATGTGCGGTTTTGTCGGTTTTGTCGGTGGGACGGATAACCAATCCGAGGTGCTCACCAAGATGATGGACCGCATCGTCCATCGCGGTCCCGACATGGGCGGTCAGTTTATCGACGGCCGCGTTGCCCTCGGCTTCCGCCGCCTGTCGATCCTCGACCTGACCGAGGCCGGCGCTCAACCCATGGCCAACGAGGACGGCAGCGTCGTCATTGTCTTCAACGGCGAGATCTACAACTTCCAAGAACTCCGTTCCGAGCTCGAGGCCAAGGGCTACAAGTTCCACTGCGGCGCCGACACCGAGAGCCTCCTACACGGCTACGAGGAGTGGGGCGAGGCCGTCCTCGATCGCCTGCGCGGTATGTACGCCTTCGTCATCTGGGACAAAAAGAAGAACAAGCTTTTTGGCGCCCGCGACATCTTTGGCATCAAGCCGCTTTACTACTATCCCATGGCCGATGCGGGCGACGGCGCTCCGGGCGTGCTCTTTGGTTCCGAGATCAAGAGCTTCCTGGACTACCCGCACTTCCACAAGGCGGTCAACAAAAAAGCTCTGCGTCCGTACATGACGCTGCAGTATTCGGCAACCGAGGAGACCTTCTTCGAGGGTGTCTACAAGCTGCCGCCGGCGCACTACTTTACCGTCGATATCCCGACCGGCAAGATGAACATCGAGCGCTACTGGGATTGCGATTACTCTGCCGTCGAGAAGCCGTTCGAGGAGTATGTCGACGAGCTAGACGAGGTCGTGCACGAGAGCGTCGAGGCCCATCGCATCGCCGACGTCAAGGTCGCGTCGTTCCTCTCCGGTGGCGTCGACTCCAGCTACATCGCCGCTTGCCTCATGCCCGACAAGACCTTCTCGGTGGGCTTTGACTACAAGAACTTCAACGAGACCAACTACGCCAAGGAGCTTTCCGATAAGCTCGGCGTCGAGAACGTTCGCAAGATGATTACCGCCGACGAGTTCTTCGGTGCGCTCGAGGACATCCAGTATCACATGGACGAGCCGCAGTCCAACCTGTCTTCCGTGCCGCTGTGGTTCTTGGCCGAGATGGCCCGCAAGGACGTCACCGTGGTGCTTTCGGGCGAAGGCGCCGACGAACTCTTTGGCGGCTACGCCTACTACGAGGACACGGTCCCGGTGCGCAAGTACAAAAAGATGGTGCCGCTGCCCATCCGCCGCGCGCTCGGTAACCTGGCGCTGCATATGCCGTACTTCAAGGGACATAACTTCCTGGTCAAGGGTGCCGAGATCCCCGAGAAGTCGTTCCTGGGACAGGCTCTGGTATGGCCGGAGCGCGAGGTCGACGACGTTCTCAAGCCCGAGTACAACACCGGCGATGGCGCCTTCGAGCTTGCCGCTCCCATCTATGCGCGCGTGAAGGGTCAGCCCGAGCTGGTCAAGAAGCAGTACCTGGACATGAACATGTGGCTCCCGGGCGACATTCTGCTCAAGGCCGACAAGATGTGCATGGCGCACTCGCTGGAGCTGCGCGTGCCCTTCCTGGACCGCAAAGTCATGGAGTTCGCCGAACACATTCCCGACCGCTACCGCATCAACGAGAACGGCAACAAACAGGTACTCCGCCACGCTGCCAACAAGTCGCTGCCCGATGAGTGGGCCACCCGTCCCAAGGTGGGCTTCCCGGTGCCGATTGTCTACTGGCTGCGCGAGCAAAAGTGGTACGACTATGCCAAGGAGTACTTCACCGCGCCGTGGGCAAGCGAGTTCTTCGATACCGACGAGCTCATGCACCTGCTCGATCTGCACTTTGCGGGCAAGGGCGATTTCCAGCGCAAGATCTATACGCCGCTCGTGTTCCTGGTGTGGTACAAGCGCTTCTTTATCGACGAGGACCAGCCCGCTGTTCAGGCTGCCTAGCCTCGGCTTACGAACGCCTGCGCGTAACGGCTCCTCCGGGAGCCGTTTTTGCGTGGGTGCGTTTCAGTTACTATAAAACCGTCCCTGCCAAATGGCTGAGAAAGGTGAAAGATGCACCATTCGGATTCCGCGACCGTGACCACGGTCGATACGCTTGCCAAGCTTCTCGACGTGTGCGGCGAGCTGCGCGCATCAGAGCAGGTTGACGAGCGTGCCGTGACCGGCTGCTCGTTTGATTCGCGCGTGGTCTCGGCAGGTGACGTATTCTTTTGCAAAGGCGCTGCCTTTAAGCCCGCGTTTTTGAGCATGGCGCTCGATGCGGGCGCCGTCGCATTTGTGTGCGAGGAGTCGCTGGTCGAGTCTCTGGAGACGCTGGCGAAGGAGAGCGGTGCTGCGATGCTGGTTGTTGATAGTGTTCGCACGGCCATGGCCCTGTTGCCGCCGGAGGTCTACGACCGTCCCGACCACGACGTCAAGATCGTGGGCATCACCGGCACCAAGGGAAAGACCACGGCCGCTTTTATGCTCCAGTCCATCATCAAGGCGGCGGGCGAGTCCTGCGGCATGATCGGCTC
>CABQNA010000072.1 GCA_902465425.1 uncultured Collinsella sp. | reverse complement strand
GGGAACGTCGCGCGATGCTGCGACCAAGACGAAGGACGAGAGCTCGGATGACAGTTCCGACACGTCCGAGACGACCGATTCCGGCTCGAGCGAATAGGGGGCATGTCCATGGATCTACACGAGCAGGGGGCGAGCTCCCGCACGTTTGCAATCGCCGCCATTGTGTGTGTGCTGCTGCAGGCAGGCCTGGCGCCGCAGATCTCCATTGCGGGCGGTCGCGTCAACTTTATGATTATCCTGGTGTGCCTGAGCGTGTTCTCGGGCGATCCCACGCGGGCTGTCGTCTGCGGTTTTTGCAGCGGCCTTTTCTATGATCTTTCCGCTGCCGTGCCGGTGGGCGTTATGTCGCTGCTGCTGACGGTGGGCAGTTTTGCCCTGGTGCACAGCGCGGCCGGTCAGACGGGCGGCTCCCCGAGCGCGCGCGGTATTACCGTGGGCGCCTTCGCGCTTGCCATCAACGTGGTCTACAGCATCATCTTGCTGTTTATGGGTTTGGAGACGAGCTTTGTGGTGGCTGTTTTTGGTCATGCGCTGCCGTCTTCGATCCTGACGGGTCTGGTTGCCATTCCGTTTTTGATGTCCGGTGTCGTGCCGCAGTCCGGTTACGGATTCTCCGCACGCGGTGGTCATCAGACGGGCATGCGCTTTAAGCCCAAGACCCGCAAACTCAAATAGGGGAGGCTCAAAGATGTTTTCCCAGATGACGGTTATCATCGCCGGTATCGTGCTCGTCGTGGCCATTGTGGTCGCGCTGGTCATCATGCGCCGCGGCGATTCCCGTTTTACCTACGACACGCAGCATGGAACGGCCCCGCGCGCCACCGAGGGCGAGGGCAATACCGCCGCGACCGCCTTCAAGGGTCGCTTCTCCATCCTCACCGCAGGCGTGGGAGCGATGTTCGCCGCGCTCGCCGTCAAGCTGTGGGGCATGCAGATGGTCTCGTCGGACTACTACGACAAGCAGGCCAAGAACAACCAGACCCGTACCGTCACTACGCCGGCTGTGCGCGGGCGAATCCTTGATCGCAATGGCGTGGCACTTGTGCAAAACCGTCCCTCACTTGCCGTTGTCGCCTATCGCGACCTGGCCGATGACACCGTGCTGGTGCGCCATCTTGCCAACGTGCTCGGTATGCCCTACGTCGCGGTGCTGCGCAATATCCAGGACAATTCTGAGGGCGCTCAGAGCCTGCATACCATCGCGACGGACGTGCGCCGCTCCACGGTTGCCTATATTCAGGAGCATGCCGGCGAGTTCCCGGGCGTGAAGATTGCCGAGCGCACCGAGCGCCAGTACCCGTACGGCGAGACAGCCTGTCACATTTTGGGCTATACCGGCACCATTACCTCCGAGCAGCTCGAGGCGCAGAACAAGAAGGCTTCGGGCGATAACGATAGCGCCGCCGGTCAGATTACGTACCAGTCGGGTGATATCGTGGGCCAGGCGGGCGTCGAGAGCTACTACGAGAACTTGCTGCAGGGTATTCGCGGCGAGCAGACGGTGAAGGTCGATGCCTCGGGCAACGTGACCGGACAGGCCGGCGCCGTGCCTGCCAAGGCCGGCTCCGACATTAAGCTCACGCTTGACCTCAAGATTCAGCAAGCCTGCGAGACGGCGCTTGCGAGCGCTATCGAACTCGCCAAGACCACGGGCTACAGCAATGCCGGCAACGGCGCCGTGGTGTGCCTCGATCCCAACAATGGCGAGATCCTGGGCATGGCGAGCGAGCCCAAGTTTGATCCGTCCGTGTTTATCGGTGGTGTCTCCAACGACGTATGGACCGAGCTTAACGACGACGAGGGTTCGCACCCACTGCTCAACCGCGCTATTAGCGGCCAGTACATGTCGGCTTCGACCATTAAGCCGCTCTCGGCCTTGGCGGGCCTTGAGTTTGGAACCTACACTTCAACGCAGACAACCAACTGCACGGGCTATTGGACGGGCCTGGGCAAGGCTTGGGGCAAGCGCTGCTGGCTGACGTCTGGCCACGGCACCATGACGCTGCAGTCGGGTATCGCCAACTCGTGCGACCCTGTCTTCTACGACATGGGCAAAGCGTTCTTCTATGACGAGCAACATCCCGAGGGCCTGCAGGAGGTCTTTCGTCGCTGGGGCCTAGGCAAGACCTGCGGTATCGATCTGCCGAGTGAGGGCGCGGGCCGTATTCCCGATGCCGAGTGGAAAGAGTCGTACTTTACCGACGCATCTGCCGAGGACCGCAAATGGAACGCTGGCGATATGACGAACATCGCCATCGGGCAGGGCGACATTTTGGTGACGCCGCTGCAGATGGCCTGCGCCTACATGGGCCTTGCCAACGGCGGCAAGCAGTATGTGCCGCATGTGTTTTTGTCGGCGGTGTCGCGCGATGGCGACGGCGACGCCTACAAGTACAACGGCAAGGGCAAAAAGAAGCGCCTTGAGGCCAAGATCAACAGCGATTCGGATTTGGCGCTCGTCCGCAACGGCATGCACGACGTGATTTACACGGCATCGACGTCCCTGGCGGCTCACTTTGGAACCCTGACGCCGCAGGTATACGGCAAGTCGGGCACGGGCGAGAAAAGCGGCGAGGACGAATACGCGTGGTTCTGCGCCTATGCCCCTGCTGACGATCCTAAGTACGTGATTGCCACCATCTTGGAGCAAGGCGGTGGCGGCTCAGATACCGCGATGCATGTTGTGCGCGATGTACTCGGCGTGATTTATGACGAGCCCGATACCTCTTCGGCCTCGGGCGATTCCTCGGTTCGATAGGAGGTTGCGATGGACTTTTCGCCGGCGGACCTGTTCCGCTCAACCAAAACCGGTTCTCGCAGCAGCCTGGACCGCGTCAACAAGCAACTTTCGGCCTCGCGTAGCACGTTTCGCCAAAAGGTGCATATCGGTGTGCTGCTGGCTACCGTCGCGCTCGTTGCCTATGGCGCCATCATCATTTGGTCGGCTTCGCAGTTTAAGGCCGATGCCTCGTTTTCGCGCCACCTGCTGGGCATTGGCATTGGCGCGGTGCTGGCGGTGCTCGTCTGGCGCACCGACCTGCGTGGAATTTCCAATTTCTCGACGGCGCTGCTCGTCATTGACCTTATTGTGATCTTCTCGCCCAAGATTCCGGGCCTGTCCTATACGGGCGGTCTGGGCATGACGGGCTGGATCAAGATCCCCGGTATCGGCCTGACCTTCCAGCCCGTTGAGCTCGCCAAGCTCATCACCATCTTCTTTATGGCCACGCTTGGCTCGCAGTACAACGGGCGTATCGATACCGTCCGCGACTACATTAAGCTCTGCGGCATGCTGTCCATTCCGTTTTTGGCCGTCGTCGCCATGGGCGACCTGGGATCGGGTCTGGTCGTGCTGGTGTCGGGCGCAATCGTCATCTGCATGAGCGGTGCGCGCCGCGAATGGGTGCTGTCGACCTTGGCCCTGCTGGTCGGCTTGATTGCGCTCATCTTGGCGCTCGACTCGGTCTTTGATTCGCTCCTTGGCCACGATGTGCTTATCAAGCAGTATCAGATGAACCGCCTGACAGTCTTCATCGACCCCGACAAAGCCGATTCGGATGATGCCTACAACCTGCAACAGTCGCTCATTGCCGTCGGCTCGGGTGGCTTCTTTGGTAAGGGCTTGGGCCACGCGACGCAGTCGGCCGGTGGCTTTCTGCCCGAGTTCCACACCGACTTCGTCTTCGCTTTCCTGTCCGAGACGTTCGGCTTCTGCGGTTCCTTTTTGCTCCTGTGCCTCTACGTGCAGCTGATTTTCTCGACGATCCGCGTTGCCTTTAAGTGCGAGTCACTGTTCTTGCGCCTATCGTGCGTGGGTATCGTTGGCATGTGGGCGTTCCAAACCTTCGAGAACATCGGCATGTGCATTGGCATGATGCCGATTACCGGTATTCCGCTGCCGTTTATTAGTTTTGGTTCGTCGTCGATGATGATTCAGTTGCTAACGGTGGGTATCGTACAATCCATATGGCGGCATCGTTCGGGCGCCGCGTAACCGCTGGAGGGGTTTGTCATGAAGATTCCCGTAGATAAGTTGACCAGCGCTTTTAAGATGGGCGCGTCTGTTAAGAAGGATTCCGATACACCGGTGCGTGTCTCGGTTTACCTTGATTCGACTGCGTCTCGCTTTTTGGTCGAGACGGTGCGCGATGCCTTTGTGCCGCAGACGACTTCGGGCATTGTGCGTGTTGATCGCCTGGGGGAGGACCGTATCGTTCCCAAGGCCGATACCGACGTGGTGTTGGTCCTCTCGTGCGGATCCGACCGCCTGGAGAGTGCCGTGCAGGAGCTCGTGATTGCCGGCGCGCCCGTGTGCGTGCTTGCCGAGTCCGCCGTCGAGGTGCCGTTCGTTGAGGAATCTACGCCCATGCTCGGCGTGGTGGCAGCGACCGATAAGACCTATCTGCTCGAGACACTTGCCCGCTGGATTCTCGATCGTACGGACAAGGAGACAGCTTTTGCCGCCAACTTTGCCTTCATGCGCATCGCGGCGGCAAATCGCATCATTACCTCGTGCGCGCTCACCAACATGGCGACGGGTGCCCTGGTGTTTTTGCCGGGTGCCGACTATCCCGTGATGGCGCTGGCGCAGGTGGGAATGCTCTTTGAGCTGGCGGCCATCTTTGGGCGCGGCATTAAGCCCGAGCGCGGCTACGAGGTCGTGGGCGTGCTTGCCGGCGGTCTGGTGATTCGCGCCGTCACCCGTGCATTGGTGAAGCAGACGCCGCACATCGGCTTTGCCGTTAAGGCGCTTACCGCCGCCGCGGGTACCTATGGCATGGGCCGCGCGCTCGTGTCGCTCTACGAGCGCGATGTGGACTACAGCCGTGCCAACGAGGTCGCTGCCGCCACGTTCTCGCGCGTTCGCGACCTGGTGACCACGGTCGCCGGTGCCACCCGTCCTATGGCGTCCTACCAAGACGCATCCGATCTCGCTGCTTAGGGGTTTTCTGTTGCGCGTTGCATACCAAGACTGTTTTCATCTGATCGAGCCGCTGCTCGCCAAGGTCGAAAAGCCGAGTCGCTATATCGACCACGAGTGGGGCACGCTCTCAAAGGCCGATGCCGACTATCGCTGCTGCATGATCTATCCGGACGTGTATGAGGTCGGTCTGCCCAATCAGGGCATCGCCATTCTCTACAACATCCTTAATCAGGCCGAGGGCATTTCCTGCGAGCGCGGTTATGTGCCGTGGCCCGATATGGGCGATGCCATGCGCGAGGCGGGGATTCCACTGCTGTCGCTCGAGGGTGCAGCGCCCGTGGCCTCGTTCGACATCGTCGGCATGCATGTGCCGCACGAGATGGCTGTGACGAACTTCCTCGAAGCGCTCGATCTCGCTGGCATTCCGCTGTTGGCTGCCGACCGCACCGAGGACGACCCCATCATCGTCGCCGGTGGTCCCTCGGTGTATAACCCCGAGCCGTATGCGGCATTCTTCGATGCCATCCTCATTGGCGAGGGCGAGGAGTCGCTGCTCGAGATCTGCCAGTTGCATCGCCGCTTGCGCGACGAGGGCGTCTCGCGCGCTCAGATTGTCGAGCAGCTCGCGACGGTCGCCGGTACCTATGTGCCGTCCCTGTATGAGGTGCGTCATGACGAGCCCTGCTCCCCGCATGGCTACACCGTGCCGCGCGAGGGCAAGGACGTCCCGCCGGTAGTCTACAAGCGCGTCGTCGAGGACTTTGGTGCCACCAATCCGCTGTCGCAGTCGTGCGTACCCTATGCGCAGCTGGTTCACGACCGCCTGTCTATCGAGATCCTGCGTGGTTGCGCCCGCGGCTGCCGTTTTTGCCAGGCAGGTATGACGTATCGCCCGGTGCGTGAGCGCTCGGCCGACCAGATCGTGTCCTCGGTGATCCAGGGTCTGGAAAAGACTGGCTATGACGAGGTGTCGCTTACCTCGCTTTCGACGACCGACCACTCCTGTATCCGCGACGTGCTCGGTCGCCTTAACCGCCGTCTGGAAGATACGGGCATTCGCGTGTCCATTCCCTCGCAGCGCCTGGATTCGTTTGGCGTTGATATGGCCGAGTCGGTCGCCGGCGAAAAGAAGGGCGGCCTGACGTTTGCGCCCGAGGCGGGCAGCCAGCGTATGCGCGACATCATCAACAAGAACGTGACCGAGGAGGATTTGGATCGCGCGGCCAAAGCAGCCTTCGAGGCCGGCTGGAACCGCATGAAGCTCTACTTCATGATGGGCCTTCCCGGCGAGCGCGACGAGGACATCGTGGCTATCGCCAACCTGGCCGATCACGTGCTGGAGCTTGGTCGCTCCGTGGTGCCCAAGGCGCGCCGTGGGTCTATCTCGGTGTCCATCTCTGTTTCGGTGTTCATCCCCAAGGCGGCAACACCCTTCCAGTGGTGCCCGCAGCTCGATTACGATGACGTCAAGCGCCGCCAGAAGCTGCTTGTCACGAGCGTTCGCAACCGTGCCGTCCGCGTGCATTACCACGATGCCGAGACCTCGCTCATTGAGGCCGCACTGTCCCGCGCCGGTCGTGACATGACGCCCGTCATCATCGATGCTTGGCGCGCGGGCTCTCGCTTTGACGCCTGGGTAGAGCATTTCTCGCTCGATAACTGGAAGGAGGCTGCTGCGAAAAACGGCATCGACCTCAATGAGCTTGTGCACCTGCCCTACGAGTTGGACTGGCGTCTGCCGTGGGAGCATGTGAGCCCCGGCTGCACGCGCGGCTTCCTCGAGCGCGTGTACCGGCTGCGGTATCTGCCCTACGCTCCACGCCAAGAATGTATTGATGGGTGATCGCGCATGAGTGAGCGCCTGACCGACAACCCCTCGCTCTTTAGGCTTCGTGTTCGCTATGGCAAGCGCGATCGCCTTAAGTACCTGGGCCATCTCGAAGTAATCCATACCATTGAGCGTATCGTGCGCCGTGCGGGACTTCCCTATGCCGTCACGCAGGGCTTCTCTCCGCACATGCGCGTGGGCTTCTCTTCGGCGCTACCGGTTGGCACGTCGTCGACCTGCGAGTGGTATGACCTGTTTATGACCGAGTTCGTGGCGCTCGACGAGGCGTTTGGGCGCCTGTCTGCGGCGTCTCCGGCCGATCTGGCGCCCATCGAGGCGGCGTACATCGACGTGCGCACGCCGGCGTTGACGGCGCAGCTCACGCGCCTGTCG
>CABQNA010000071.1 GCA_902465425.1 uncultured Collinsella sp. | reverse complement strand
CATTACCGACCGCGCCGGCATCGCCCACTGTACCCAAGCACAGGCTGCCGAGCTTATGACTTGCGTCAAAGGCGCCCGTGCCGTCCACCACGCCTATAGCGTGGACGTGCTCGTGCCCAACCGTCGCGAAACGCTCGAGGCCTTTCCCGAGATTCCCTGCGACCGGGCAACCATTGATGACTATCTTCGCCTCATGCTGAAAGGGGCTTCGAAATGAAACGCGCCTTTATGTCCGAGCTCGCCATCGTTCGCACGCTCATCCCGAGCATCGCGGGTGTCGGCCTGTTCATCTTCGTCGTGTTGACGCTCGCCAACGCGTCGGATGGCGATTCCGGTATGAGCGCCGGTGCCTGCGCCGTCAGTGCCATGTCGCCCATCACAATCATGAACTCGCTGGCAGGCTTCGACAATCAAAATGGCTGGGAGCGTTATCGAGCAACGTTGCCCTTCTCGCGCAAAGACATTATTTGCGCACGCTACCTGTGCATCGTTGTCTTCTCGGCCATCATGGCCTGCGCCGCCGTGCTTTTGAACATCATCGCCCTTCCGTTCTTCAACAGCGCGGGCGTGGCCTCGACAGGACAAACCATCTTTGAGATCGCAATCGCCTCGGCAGCATCGATGCTCATCTCCCTCATGATGGTGTTCTTGGCGCAGCCGCTGTTCTTTCGATTTGGACACATGGAGGCGCTGCGCCTATCCGTTGGCCTGTTTGCCCTACTCGGATGCCTTGCCATGGCAGCGCTGAGCTCCTCCAACCCCATTAGCAACTGGCTCATGTCGATTGCCGGAGCGAATCCCGATCCTGCCGTTCTGGGCTGTCTGTGCGCAGGAATTACCGTGCTGGCCCTCGCGCTATGTGCAATCAGCTGCACCGTCAGCACCAAGGTTTATCGAGTACGCGACCTGTAGCCACGCGAGTCTCAATCCACGAAGGGCGCGATCGCCGCCCCTCCCCGCAAATCCGTGGCAAACGGCATGTCCCTGGCGTGCGCCACCGTACTACTCGCGCAGCGGCTTGGGCAGCGGAATGCCGGCGGCGATGACGGCCGCAATGATCATGCAGACGATACCCTTGAGTGAGAAGCACATGAGCAGCAGGCCCACGACCATGACCGGCTGGCGCATGACGGCGCCCATCGTCGATGCCGTGCAGACGGCGACGCAAAAGACCGGATCGGCGCCGGTGAGGATGGCAAGGCCGTAGCCCAGGCTCACACCCGAGAAGATAACCGGGAAGAAGTGGCCGCCACGCCAACCAAGGTTGATGAGGGCGGGCGTCAGCATGGCCTTAACAAGACCGGTCGCGATAAGCACGCCAGCGGGAATGGTCAGGTAGGTCTCCATGAGCACGTCGGCCTGGGTCTCGCCGGCAAACATGGTGTAGGGCAGAACCGTGCCACAGATGGCGAGCGCCAGACCGGCTAGCATGGCCTTGACGACAGGACGCTCCCCTATTGCATGAGACAGCGCCTCGCTCGCATGCTCAGAGACAAAGTACAGCCATCCGCAAACGGTGCCGACCAACGCCAGCGGAATGAGCCAGACAAGTTCCAGGTTGCCCACCACGGCGGCCTCGAACCTCGGCATGCCCATGCCGCCGCCCATGAGCTGGCCGAGCAGCAGGTAGGTGCCCAGACCACCGGCAATCGCAATGCCGTAGACCACCGTCTTTTGCGCCTTGGGCAGCTTGATGGTGATCTCGCCGGACGCGGACTCATCGTCGGCGTCTTCGCCCTGGCCGTCAGTACTTCCGGCAAGCGGCGCCACAAAGCCAAAGACGGGCGCGGTAAAGAGTGCCGTCAGGGCAGCCTGGGTGCCCAGCAGCGTGAGCTCCCTAAACTCGGCGCCAAAGCGACGCATGCGATCGCCGACCCAGCTGCACAGACCCGCGATGACGCCGGTCAGGCCGGCCTCCGGTCCAATGCTGCCGCCAAACAGCAGCGGCAGCAATGCCGCGAGCGAAAGCTTGCCCAGATTGTCGTACGGGTAGCGTCCATCGCGCTTTACCTTGGCCATCACCTGGTTGAGGTCATCGGTCTTGGTGCCCGTCGTCTTTTCGTACAGACCGATCAGCAGGCCGCCCAGCAGGCAGACGAAAAACGGGTATGGCAGAAAGCCAAACGGGCCGCTGGCAAGCTCGGGCGAAGCGACGCCCAGCGCGTGTGGAATCTCGGTCCATAGATAGTCGATGCCGTGCTCCATCGCAAAGAAGAACAGCCAGACTGCGGCACCTGCGAACGCACCGGTCACGGCAACGCTAACTAAAAACAGCGCGCGGTTTGTGGGTTTGGCAAGGTTATCCATCGGGTCCTCCCGCGGTCAAAGTCGACATAGATACGTTTTATTGTAGAGCGAGCGTTACCCGAACGAGCCAACCACCTGCGCCGCAAACGGCACCATTGGGAGCCATAGCGGGGCAGGCTCAAGACTTATCCGTTGATAATCGAGGCAATCTCGCGCAAATCGTCGGCAAAGTAGATGCCGTGCTGGCGCCTCGGGCTCGAAAGCCCCTTATCAATCATGTGCCCGAGCAACGCCTTGAGGTCGTTGTAGTAACCGTCCAGGTTATACAGGATGCACGGAGAGCTCAGGTGCCCCAACGACACCGCGGACATAACCTCGGCAATCTCCTCGAGCGTGCCCGTGCCGCCCGGAAATGCGATGAACGCATCGCCGAGCTCGATCATCTTGGCTTTGCGCTCGGCCATGTCGCTCGTCACGATAGGGTCGTCGATTCCGTCGTGTTGAAACTCTGCCTCGATAAAAAAGCTCGGCTCCACACCCGTCACATGTCCGCCTGCCTCGAGTACGCTATCGGCGAGCGCGCCCATCAGTCCCGATTTGGACCCGCCGTATACGAGCGCGTGTCCGTTGGCGCCAATCCAATTGCCCAGCTCCTGCACCGCGGGCAGAAACGCCGGGTCGTTGCCGACGCTCGCACCCAGGTACACCGTGATGTTCATATGCAATCCCCCTCGTCGTGACGCGCGGCACCCGTTCTATCGTTGCCGGCGACGGTATTCGCGCACGCGGCGCGACAAATCGGCGAGCTCGTCGCGATCGAGTTCTTCCAAATGCTCAAGATCGTCCATAAAGCGCGCCATGGTGTCCTTTTGGCGCATCTTGATAAGCGTATTGCAGTAGTTCACCGCCACGCCCGTGAGCATGGCGATGTAGAAGATGCTGATGATGCTCAGAATGACGGTAATGGCGCGGGCAACCGGTGTCTCGGCCGGAATGTCGCCAAAGCCGATCGTCGAGACCGTCTCAAAGCTAAACCACAGGCCATCGCCAAACGTAAGGGTCGTTGGCTCGGACAGCCAGACGGCCGTCGAGCACAGCAGGTAAAAGATAAGAAACAGGCCCGTGATGCGTGCAAAGCCAGCCTGTCGCAGCACATCGGCAAGCGTCCTCAACCTGTTCATCGCGACCCCTTTTCCCAGACGCCCAATCACATTCGCTCGATATTGTCCCACAACCGGCAGTTAGGGACGTTCCTTTTGTGCCGGCAGAAAGGGACTGTCCCCAACTGCCGAGCGGGATCGTTTAGCGATGCAGCTGCCGACTGGGCAGGCTGAGCTGGTATCCTTATGCGGTAATGTCTCGATTCGTTAGGATTGCATGTGAGAGCTTCCGCTGTCCTTCGTTCAGTTATATATCGCACCTTGGCCGTCGCGCTTGCCGTGCTCGCCGTACTGAGCACCATCATGCCCGCCCCCGCCTATGCCGCCAATACCGATCAGCAGGTCAAAACAGTCCGCGTTGGTTGGCTTGTCAACAACGAGGGCTTCCAGGACGGCACCCCCGGCGAGCGTCTCTCGGGATGGGGTTACGAGTACCTCCAGACCCTCTCGTACTACACACCCGGCTGGCAGTACGAATACGTCTCCGGCACCTTCACCGAGCTTATGGAGAAGCTCGAAGCCGGCGAGATTGACCTCATGCCAAACATCTCCTACTCCGAGGAACGCGCCCAAAAGCTGCTCTTTTCCTCGAACCCCGAGGGCACCGAGCGCTACTACATCTATGCCAGGCCCGAGCGCGACGATCTGGCCAAGGGTGACCCCCGAGCGCTCCAAGGCCTTACCATCGGCTGCAACCCCGGCGTTATGCAAACCTTCGTTGGCCAGCAATGGCTCGCCAACGAAGGAATCGCCTGCACATACAAGGAGTATGACGGAAACTCCGTTCTCTTTGATGCGCTGGCAAACGGCGAGGTCGATGCCGTCATCATGAACGACACGACCTCGTCGCCCAGCGCCTCCCCCATGTTCTACATTGGGTCGAGCGACTACTATTTTGCCGTCCCCAAAAGCCGCCCCGACCTGATGGACGACATCAATGCCGCCATGACAGCAATCGCCCGCGTCAACCCACGCTATAACGACGAAGTCAAATCTCACTACTCGGCCCAAAACAGCGGTTCATCATCGCTCAACGGCCCCGAATGTTCCTGGCTCAAAGCAAACAACAACGCCATCACGCTCGGCTACATTACGGGCAAACTCCCCTACTGCAACGAAGACGAAGACGGCGAAATGGAAGGCTCGCTCGCATCGCTTGCGACGACGCTACACGATAAATTTGGCATTACGGTCAAAACCGTCGCCTTTGATAGCTACAAGATGATGTCAAAGGCCCTGTCAGAGGGAAGCATAGACGTTGCGCTGCCGGCATACCGAGATTACTGGTTTGCCGAGCAATCAGGCGTTGTGCAGTCGGTATCGTTGGGGACCATGTCCCTCACCGCCATCCACACCGGCAGTAACCTGAAAAAAGACCTTCAGAACATCGCCTGTGCCAAATCATCGTTTGTCAACCGAAATGCACTTGAAAGTCTATTCCCCACAGCGACCGTAACCGAATACCAATCCGACGATGAAGCGTTCGACGCCCTCAGGAAGGGAACGGCGCGCTGCATCGTCGCTCCCAGTTCACGCGTAAAAACCATCGGTGACCGTTATGATCTCGAGGACTGCGAGACGGTCGAGCTCCCTGACACCTGTGACCTCGCGTGCTTGATGTCGCGCGGCAAGCCCGAACTGCTGGGAATCATCAACAAGGGCATCATCAATGCCGGAGAATCGCTCTCCGCAAGTAATTACTCCTCCACGTCGTACACGGCCCAGGAATCCAACACGCTTCAATTCCTTTATCGCAACCGCACCGCCATTGCAGCTACCCTCATCGGTATGTTGTCGGTCGGCATCGTCCTGCTCATCTGGGCGCTCGTGCGCGCTCGAACCGAGCGCAAAAAAGCCGATGCTGCCAACGCCGCTAAGACGGCATTCCTCACGCGCATGAGCCACGACATCCGTACGCCGCTCAACGGTATCCTGGGCCTTATCGAAATTGAAGAATTGAAGGAAGGCGATATGCAAGTCGCCCGCGAGAGCCGTGCCAAGGCGCGCGTTGCCGCCAATCACCTGCTCTCGCTGATCAACGACATCCTCGAGATGGGAAAAATCGAAGACCGCAAGCTAACACTGGAACATGCGCCTTTTAACCTCAAAGAGCTTTGTGACGATACGCTGGTGCTGTGCAAGCTCCGCGCGTCCAGTAACGGCATCACAATGCAGGACAATAGTCTGCCGTACGCCACGGGGCCATACGTAATCGGCAGTCCCACCCATATCCGACAGGTCATGATCAACCTGTTAGACAACAGCATTAAGTACAACAAGCACGGCGGCTCCGTCACCTTTAGTTCACAGACCAAGCCACTCGATAACGGGCGCGCGCTCTTTTGCTTTAGCGTTTCGGATACCGGCATTGGCATGGCTCCCGAGTTTTTAAAGCATATCTATGAGCCGTTTGCCCAAGAAGGTGACGATGCGCGCAGCAAGTTCCAAGGAACCGGCATGGGCATGCCAATCGTCAAGTCGCTTATTGAACTGATGGGCGGCACCATCGAAGTCACCAGCGAACTCCATGTGGGCACCACGTTCTACGTGGAAATTCCGCTCGATATCGACAAGAACCCCCGGGCGCGGGCGAATACGGTCGAGAGGGCGCTCGACTGCTCGCTCGCCGACATGAACGTGCTGCTCGCCGAAGACAACGAATTGAATGCCGAGATTGCCCAGACGCTGCTAGAATCCGAGGGCGTCGTGGTCACCCGCGCCGTCAACGGCAACGAAGTCGTCGATCTGTACCTGTCTCATCCCGCCGGCAGCTTCGATGCGATCCTGATGGACATTATGATGCCGGACATGGACGGTTACGAGGCAACCCGCGCGATTCGCCTGAGCGAGAAGGTCGATGCAGCCGATATCCCCATCATCGCGCTCACCGCCAATGCCTTTGCCGAGGACGCCAAGGCGGCACACGACGCCGGCATGAACGCCCATCTGTCCAAACCGCTCGACTTTAACAAGCTCAAAAACATACTCGCCCGCATCAAGAAAAACGGATCCGTTTCGCTATAGTTTGTGCTCAACCACCACGCACGACCAGAAAGGAAGCCAACGATGTTTAGGCCCTTACGTCGAAAGAAACGCGCCATCACTGACGAGGAAGCGCGCGAACTGCTCGCTACCTGCAAGCGCGGCGTCTTTGCCGTCAACGGCGACGATGGCTACCCGTACGCCATTCCCGTCAACTACTTCTTTGACGCCGAGCACGACAAGATTTTTTTCCATGGCGCCAAAGCCGGCCACAAGGTCGACGCACTCAAGCGCGATGACAAGGTCTGCTTTACCGTTTACGGCAACGAGTGGCACAAGGACGGTGACTGGGCTCCCTACGTTATGAGTACCGTGGTCTTTGGCCGCTGTCGCCTGGCGAACGACACTCCCGCGTTTATCGAAGACAAAGTCCGCCAGCTCGCCCTTAAGTACTACCCTTCCGCCGAGGAAGTCGAAGAGGAAATCGCCAAGGACATTAAGGGCGTCCAGCTCTACGAGATTACGATTGAGCATCTCTGCGGCAAGCAGATTCAGGAAAAGTAAGCCTCAAAAGCAAAACTCACAAATAGCAATATGGCCCGGTTCCAACCCACCTTGGAACCGGGCCATATGCTTATGAAGCGTCGGCAGCTATGTGCGCAAGCGCCTCGACGAGCTCTTGCGAGCTCACGGGTTTACTCAGGTGCGCGTCCATGCCCGCCTCGCGCGAAAGTCTGCGGTCGTCGGCAAAGGCGTTGGCACTCACGGCGATAATCGGCGTGGTCGCGGCATCCTCGCGATCGAGTGC
>CABQNA010000070.1 GCA_902465425.1 uncultured Collinsella sp. | reverse complement strand
CACGCCAACTTTTTCTTTCAGCTAAAGAACGCCGGAAATTCGACGCTGGCTTGTTAACCTTGCTGGACGTTGTCGACGCCAAACCAGCCCAGAAGCTATATCGATACAGAAAGGTCCCCGGACGGAGGGGCCGGATATAAGGTTTATCGCGAGTTCCGCACGCAAAGAAGGCCACTTAATGTGGCCTTCGTCTTGCGCAGGACTGTAGAGCAGGAAACCTTATATCCGGCCCCTCCGTCCGGGGACCGCGCCGTACCAGCTACAGCGTCATGTTTGAATCGGCGTCGACGTCGAACGGCGAGATTTCTCCTCGGTCGAATTTACGGCGGGCGACCTCCGCGATCATGGCGGCGTTGTCGGTGCATGCCGAGAGAGGCGGCACCGTCACGCGAATGCCCTGGCGCCCGAGCTTCTTAATCATCATCTCGCGCAGATGCGGGTTGGCCGAGACGCCGCCGCCGATGCAGTATTCCTTGCATCCGGTGGCATGCAGCGCGTTCTTGGCCTTCTTGTACTGAACGTCAAAGACCGCGGCCTCAAACGAAGCAGCCAGGTCGGGCAGATGAATCGTACGCCCGGCTTTGGTCTCCTGCTCAATGTAGAGTGTCACGGCCGTCTTAAGGCCCGAAAGCGAGAATCGATAGTCTCCCCTACTATTAAGCGCACGGGGGAAGTCAATCGCGCGGGGATTGCCCGTCTCGGCCAGTTTGGAAATGATGGGGCCGCCGGGATAGCCCAGACCCAGCGCTTTGGCCACCTTGTCGAAGGCCTCGCCCACGGCGTCGTCGAGCGTCTCACCGAGCACCTCGTAGTCGCCCCACGCCTTGACGTGCACAAGCATGGTATGACCGCCCGAGACGAGCGTGAAGATAAACGGCGGCTTGAGATCGGGCTGCGCCAGCAGGTTGGCGAACAGATGACCCTCCAGATGGTTGACGCACACGAGCGGTTTACCGGCGGCATAGGCAAAACCCTTGGCGAAGGCGACGCCCACCACCAGAGCGCCCACCAGGCCCGGACCCTGTGTCACGCCAACAGCGGCGAGTTCGCTCGGCGCGATGGCTCCGCCCTCAAGACCAAGCGATGCCGCGGCATCCTCGAGCGCCGCGTCCACGACGCTAACGATAACCTCAACGTGCTTGCGCGAAGCGATCTCGGGCACTACGCCGCCAAAACGGGCATGAAAATCAATCTGCGTCGAAACCTGATTGGCCAGCATATTACCGTCCGCATCGATAATCGCCACAGCCGTCTCATCGCACGAACTCTCGATGGCAAGCACCAGGCGGCGACGTTCAATTTCGGCGCGCTCCCCAACGGTTCGCTCAGGTGCAGGCAGCGGCCAAACACGCTGCTCAGCCGCCGTCGGCTCGGGCGAAGCGTTGTCGACCGGGAGCAACAAGGGCAGCGGCGCCGTCATGACGATGGCATCTTTGCCAGCACCGTAGTAACCACGGCGGCGGCCCGCCTCGGTAAAGCCAAGGGAGGCATAGAGCGCAATAGCGCCCTCGTTGCCATCCTCAACCTCGAGCGAGGCGGTCGTGCAGCCGAGCATCTGGGCATCGTAGCTCACGTGCGACAGCAGCTTGCGGGCAATACCCTCGCGGCGATGCTTCGGGTCGACGGCAACATCCAGAATCTGCACATCACCGTCCACGACCATACCACCGGCAAGCCCCAGCAGCTGACCGTCGTCGTGCGCCACCCACCAGCTGCGCGGCGCCGCAACATCCTCGCCCAGCTCGGACAGGAACATGCCCGGCGTCCACGCCTCGTGCCCAGCGCCTTCAAAGCAGGCAGCCTCCAGCGCACTCGCACCCTCGGCGTCCGCCGCACCCATGGGGCGGAATTGCAGATGGCGACCGGCGAGCTCATCGGCGACGCCCGTAATTTCGCTCTGCGCGCTCTCGGCAAGACCAAGACGCTTGCGCTCGTTTTCCTCGGCATCAGAAAGGCGCGTGTAAATCGGCAGGACGCGAGCCGGATCGCCGTCACCCGCAGCGTGCGCGAGCAGCAACCCCTCGCCCGAAGGCCACCACAGGTCGCGCTCCACGCAGCGGGCGGTCTCGTCCTCACCCAGCAGCTTGCCATAGCGCACGAGACCGTCACCGGTCAGCTGAACCTGGTCCCAGTCCGCTGCTTGGCGCCACTCATCGAGCGCCACGGCGGCCTTGACCACGTGTTCGCGCTCAAATTGACGCTCGGGACCCTCATCGACCAGCATATACAGCGCCGGATATACCTCACCGCGCATAGCATCGGCCAAGATACCAAGCTTGCCGCGCACGCCAGCCTTCCACGCCGTCCAAGCGCAAGCGTCGAGCGTCGACACGCCCAGCAGCGGAACATTGGCACCGCGCGCGAGGCCCTTGGCAGTGGAGATGCCGATGCGCACACCCGTAAACGACCCCGGGCCGCGGCCGACCACGTAGTAACCAACATCGCTGCGATCCAGACCGGCTTGAGCCAGCACGCCATCAACGGTATTCACGAGCTCAACGTTGGCGTGACGGCGACACATGTGGTCGCCACTCACGAGCTTCGTCTCGCCCGTCTGTCCATCAATCCAGCTTGCCGCGCAGGCAAGCATGTCGGTCGAAGTATCGAGCGCCACCACCAGCGCGTTGTCGTTATGCAAGCTCATCTTGTACAGCCTTATCAATCAAATGGGAAAGCTCCATTGCGCGGTCACCGTGCGCCTCAAGTGTTATCGTTCGCACATCGCTGTCGCCCTCATCACGCTTGAGCGTCACCGAAAGATACTCATCCGTCAGCTCGTCCTGGAATTGTTCGCCCCATTCCAGCAGGCAAGCACCCTCATAGCCCAGCACATCGAAAATGCCCGTATCCTCGAGCTCGTAGGCATGCTCCAGGCGGTATAGATCAAAGTGAAACAGCGGAATACGACCTTGATCGTGAACGGCCATGAGCGCAAACGTAGGACTCGTAACCATATGCCCATCGCCCAGCCCGCGCGAGACGCCCTTGGTAAAGTGAGTTTTGCCCACTCCCAGGCCACCGGTCAGGATGAGCACATCGCCGTCCTCAAGACACGGTGCAATTAGCTCGCCAAAGTACTCCGTATCGGCAGCGCAAGTCGTTTTGTAAGTACCTACCCCCAGGCGCTCCAGGGACATATATGCTCCTTATTATTCCGAGGCGTCCTCTGGTGCGGGATGTCGCTCCAGATAATCGCCCAGCATCTTAAAGTCTTCCTCCAGTAGCTCCTGCCACGCCGGATTGCGCAGCGCTGCTGCCGGATGAAAAGTGGGCATTACTACAAAATGCCCCATCTGGTGGAACCTGCCGCGCAGCTTAGTAATGCCAATCTCGGTCTTAAGCACAAAGTGCGTCGCGGGGTTGCCGAGCGTCACGATAATATCAGGCCAGATGCTTCGAATCTGCTCACGCAAAAACGGCGAGCAAGCCAGCACTTCCTCGGGACGCGGATTGCGGTTTCCCGGCGGTCGGCACTTAAGCACGTTGGCAATGTAGACGTCTTCGCGTTTGAGCCCCGCCAGCGACAAAATGCCGTTGAGGTCCTCGCCTGCCGCCCCCACAAAGGGCTCGCCCTGCAAATCCTCATTGCGGCCCGGCGCCTCGCCAATAAACATCACGCGAGCGCGGGGGTTTCCCACGCCAAACACGATATTGTGACGCGACTGGTAGAGCTGGCAGAGGTGACAATCGCCCAGAACGGCCTCAATTTCCTCGAGTGCGACCTCACGTGGTGCCTGATGGGTATGGCCGGGGATGTGCATGACGCCCATAGCGGCTCCTACACGTAGACCTTGTCGAGACGCATGCCAAAGCCGCAGGCGACCTCGTAGTTAATCGTTCCGCGCAGTCGGGCCATCTCGTCCATAGTGATCTCGGCATCGCCATCGCGGCCGACAATAATCATCTCATCACCATGTTCGGCCTCGGGAATCTCGTGTGCCGGGTTGGACTGAATGGCGACCATAAACTGGTCCATGCAGATATTGCCAACCTGATGCACACGCTCGCCGCGATACAGCACATCCATACGATTGGAAAGCGTACGCGATAGGCCGTCGGCATAACCGATCGGCAGCGTGCAGATCTGAACGCGTGTACGCGGTACGCGGTAGGTAAAACCGTAGCCCACGCCCTCACCCATCGCAGGGTGCGCCACGCGCGTCACGCGCGCATGGACGCTCATAACGGGATCAAGCTGCATCACGCGGCCACTCAGCTCGCACGGCTGCATGCCATACAAGCCAACGCCGGCGCGAATCATATCAAAATGCATCGAGGGGTCGAGCATCGAAGACGGCGTGTTGGCGCAGTGCACGATACCGCACTCAAAACCCGCATCCTTAATGGCCTGAACGGCCTCGGTAAAGCGCTGACACTGCAGCTTGTAGTCCCAGCCCGAAGGTTCATCGGCCGTGGCGAAGTGCGTAAATACGCCGTCGCACTGAATACCGCGATGGAAATTAATACCGCGGACAAAGTCGAGCACCTGCGTGTAATGTACGCCGATGCGGTTCATGCCCGTCTCGATGGCGAGATGATACTTGCCCACCTTGCCCGCCGCGACGGCACATTCGCCATACGCAAGAGCAAAGTCAGACGTATAGACCGAGGGCATGATATCAAACTCGAGCAACGTCGGAATGGCCTCGATAGGCGGCTCGCTTAGGATGAGAATGGGTTTCGTAATCCCGCCCTGTCGGAGCTCAACGCCCTCGTTAACCGTCGCCACGGCAAACATATCGGCACCGGCCGAATACATGATCTTGGCGCACTCAACAGCTCCATGGCCATAAGCATCAGCCTTGACCACGCAGCACAGGCGCTGACGTGGATTCAACAAGTTCTTATAGGCCCTCGTGTTGCGACGGAGCGCCCCGCGGTCGATCTCAACCCAGGACCAGCGCGTCAAATCGGCTTTATTCATGATTAGTCATCCGACCCTTCGTCCATGATTCCCAGATCTTCGAGCGCATCCTTTGCCGCCAGTTCCATGGCAGGACCGATCAAGTCAATAAGATCGGTCGCGATAACGCTCTTCTCACCATACTCCGTCGCCGCGGCAAAACCGGCGTAGCTGTGAAGTGCGACGGCGTACGAATACAGCAACTCCCAACGATCCATCTCGTCGCGCATGGTGGCAAGCGTGCCGGCCAAAATACCCGCGAGAACATCACCCGAACCGGCAGTTGCCAGAGAAGCCGGACCCGAGAGCGGCAGCAGCACACGCTCAACGCCACAGATAGCCGTCGTCGGCCCCTTGGCAATGACCACCAGATTGTCGGAGCCTGCAGCCCAGACAACCTTCTGCGCGGCCGCAATCGCGGTACCAAGGTCGTTCACCTCGTCACCGGCAACCAGACGCGAAAGCTCACGATAGTGCGGCGTCATAACCAACGGCTGCTCGCGACGATACATCTCGGGATTACTATCAATACCGTCAATGGCAATCTTAGCAAGGCAGTTGAGTGCATCGGCGTCCAAGATAAGCGGCACATCAAGCTCGAGCAAGCCCGAAACCACCTGCATAGCGCCGGCAGATGTCGTCATACCGGGACCGCACAGTACGCAGCTGTACTTCTTTGCAATCTCGCACACCGTCATGCGCGCAGCGGCGCCAAAGGAGCCGCGGGAATCAGACGGAATAGCAAAGACGGGAATCGAAGGAAGTGCCATGCGAATAAGATTGGCGCAGGCGTCAGGAGCCGCGACTGCCACGTAACCAGCACCCGCGCGAGCTGCAGACTTGGCCGCCATAATGGCAGCACCAGGATATTGCGCAGATCCGGCGACAATAAGCACAGAGCCACGGGAATACTTATCGATATTCGTAGGTAGCGGAGCAAAGTAATCAACCAAGTCACCGGGCTCGACAATCTCGGCGGCGTGGTCGACATCATCGATGACCTCGTCAAGACGATCGTAAAGATTGCCGCAGATCAAATCGCCAGCATACTCAGGGCCATCAGCGCTATACAGACCAATCTTGGGCGCAATCATCGTCACCGTATGCTCGGCACGAATGCAGTCGTCATCAACAACGCCCGTCTCGGCATTCAGGCCCGAGGGGACATCAATGGATACGACACAATCGGCGCATTCATTGACCGTAGGAATCCAGATGGAGAACGGCGCACGCAGATTCCCGTGGAAACCGGTACCAAAAATGGCATCAACAACAACATCGGCCTTATCGATCAAAACCTCGAGTTCGTCACGCGAGGGGCCGACACAAACGTGCACATCGCGGCCGGCAGTACGACGAGCAACATGACGTGCCAGAGCAGCAGGAATCTCATCCGGGTCAACCGGAGAAACGATATCGACGTCCACACCCTTATGGCTCAGAATATCGGCGGCAACCCAACCGTCGCCGCCATTATTACCAAAACCGACCAGAACGAGAACCCGATCGGGATTGAGCTTCAAGACCTCGTTGGCGGCAAACTCACCCGCTAGCTCCATAAGCTCGGCCTTCGAAGTCCCTTCGCGTTCGATGATGTCCTCGAGACGAACGACTTCTTCGGTACTCAAAACCGGTTTCATCTATGCTCCTAGCGTATCTTGCGAAGCATCGCCCAGGTGCTCCGTCAATGCTGAATTCTGCAGCTGCTCAAGCTCATCTAAAACAGAGCGAGCCTCTTTAAATGTCTGCGCTACGCGTTTCTTGGTACTCACCTTTTCCTCTTTTGGCTTAGGCCGAGCATCTTCGGTAATCGCGATGGCATTCGCAACGGCTAAATCTCCTGTAAGCGTAATGGAAAGAGCGACCTCAACAACACCCAGCTCTTGAGCGATCTCGAGAGCACGGCCCGAAAGCAGCGCCTTCGGTTTGCCGAGTTTATCACGCGTAACCGAAACATCCTTGCGACCAACGCCTTGACTAAAACCCGTGCCGAGAGCTTTAAGTACCGCCTCGCGCGAAGCAAAGCGGCTGGCATAGTGAGCAGCGGGACGCGATGATGCATCACAATACGCACGCTCTTCTTCGGTAAACACACGCCGAGCAAACGACGGCGTCTTTTCAAGAATTGATTTCATACGGGAAATCTCGACGATATCAACGCCGATACCAGCTTCAGCCATGTTCACCTCCATATCGCACAGACTAAGTTATTGTAGCCCGTTCACAGAAGATGCGACAAACGAGGGTTATAAAACACAGCTACTATGTGAGACAAAAGCCCGTAAACGCAAAAAAAGGGGGAGGCCGCGAGGCCTCCCCCTTC
>CABQNA010000069.1 GCA_902465425.1 uncultured Collinsella sp. | reverse complement strand
CAGGCTGATACTCACGAATGCGATGAGCACCAAGCTGATGGTGTTCACGATGTCGGTTACCGAACCCATGATGATGCCCATGTAGTCGGTGTACGAGATTGCCTGCTCATCGTGGCCGGCGGCTTTGACCTGCTTGTTGTACGCATCGATGTGATCGAGCACGCGCTCCTTGGCCTCAAAGTCGCGCGGGAAAAACTTGACCGAGATGGGGTCTGCCTCGTCCGCATACCCCAACGTGGTCAGATTGTTGTCGTAGGTGAGCTTCGACGCCTTGGCATAGCTCATCATGAGCGAACTCAGGTCCTCGGCGTCCATGTTGAAATGGATCGCACGAGCAAAGGCGCTCGCATCCACGCGCATGGCGCTCGCCAGGTTGGCAAAACTCGAAGACATCTGCGTCGCCATCTGGTCCATGAGCCCTGCTGCACCCGCCTTGAGCTGAGACGATACCGTCGATGCTATCTGCTCGCTGATTGCCTTCATCACCTGATCCATAGCCTGCTGCAGATACGGAGCCAGCTGCTTTTGCACATAATCGGTCATCGCCTGCTGCAGGCGCTCGGCCAAGGCATCGCCGCCGAGCGCTTTGAGCTGGGCCAGGATTTGCTGGGCTGCGGCATCATGCTCAAGATATGCCGAGAATGCGGCAGCGAGCTTTGGCGCGTCTTTAAGATCTTCGGGCGACAGCGCCTTAAACTGATCAGACTGCAAAAAGCCCTCAAACAGTTGGTTGGCAAGTATTCCCACCTGCTGCATTTGCTCGGGCGTGAGCTCCAGACCGTCAAAGATGCCCGAGAAATCTGGAGCCGGTGCTTTTGCCATGATGTCGCTGAAGTCGATATCCTTGCCAACGTCCGAGAGGTCAATGTCCAACCCGGATAAGTCGATACCAGAAAGGTCCATACCGCCGGCCGCACCCGAGAGTGCAGACGCATCAAACGAGAACGCGCTCTTGAGCGCCGCCTCGTCCACGCTGAACATGCTGCTCAGATCCACGCCTTGTTTGGCCTCGCCTTGCAGTTCGTCGAAGGTTTTGCCCGTAAAGACATCCGTCTCGGGGTGAGCAAGCTGCTCCTGCACAATCTGCGAATTTGCGGCGCGTTCCATAAGCTGACGAGTCAGTGCATGCGTATAGGCAATGCCCGGGGTCAATGCGCTCGCGTTGGCCGTCTCGTTAGGTCGCACCACGCCCACAATGCGCACGTCAATACCGGCGGCAACCTTGGCCGTCATAAAGTCGGCATCGTCAGACATGTCAGTCCACATGCCGGTCTCTTCGTTTTTGCGATACGCATCGGCCGGCGACAGCACCTTAAACGTCGTGGACAGTGCATCGTCGTAGGTAAAGTCGGTGCCGGTCTCGGGCGTTTCGACCCCACCGTCAGCCGTCATAGCGCTGTTTACCAGATCGTTAAGCTCATTGATATCCAGCGCACCGATGCTGTAAAGCGTGTAGTCGCCCACCGTGCCGCGGCTCGAAAGCACCATTACGGCTTCGTTGGCGGACGTGGGCCAATGACCGGCGACGACATCGTACTGGCTGTCGAGCAGGCTCTGGTCGTCGATCATCTCGTTAAAGACCGAGGTTCCCATGGATTCCATGCTCACCGTTGCCGCCGAACTCGCACCTCCGCTCATAGCCTCGGTCATAGCGTTGGGCACCAGCCGGACGGGCTTCTCGTCACCCTTACCCGCACGATAGACAACCGGCGTCACGCCATAGCCGTACTGGATGGCGTTGACTTCTTTATCGATGCCGTCGCCGCCGGCATCGAGCCATGCCTTAAAGCTCGTCATGTCGTTGGACTTAACGCTCGCAAACATATCCTTTACGGCCGTAACCACGGGAATCTTATCGGATCTCTGAGCCTTTCCGTCGGTGCTGCCGTCGGACGAGCCCTCGTTCTTGGACGTATCGTCATCCGCAGCCCCCTGTCCGCCCATCATGGACGACAGGTCGTAGTCCTGCTTGGAGATCGTAAGCGGGTAACTCGAGAGCGTATCCTCCTCGACCTTTTTGATGTAGCCGTTTACGCCATTGGACAGCGCCAGAATCGCCGCGATACCGATAATGCCAATCGAGCCCGCAAAGGCAGTCATGGCCGTGCGGCCCTTCTTGGTCATGAGGTTTCGGGCAGAAAGTCCCAGCGCCGTCGCAAAGCTCATCGAGGTTTTGCGCGTAGGCTTAGCCTCGCGACGTGCGGCCTTGGCAACATCGAAGGGATCGGAATCGTCGGTGATCTTACCGTCCGCCAGGTTGACGATACGCGTGGCGTACTGGTACGCCAGCTCGGGATTGTGCGTGACCATGATGACCAGACGGTCGCGCGCAACATCCTTGAGCAGATCCATGACCTGTACGGATGTCGTTGAATCCAAGGCACCGGTCGGCTCGTCGGCCAGCACAATCTCGGGATCGTTAATCAGGGCGCGGGCAATGGCCACGCGCTGCATTTGCCCGCCCGACAGCTGACTCGGACGCTTGTTAACGTGCTCACCCAGGCCGACTTTCTCCAGCGCCTCGCGCGCACGCCGGCGGCGCTCGGCATGCCCCACGCCCGTGAGCGTGAGCGCCAGCTCCACGTTTTCCAAAATGGTCTGATGTGGAATGAGGTTATAGCTCTGGAACACAAAGCCGATGCGGTTGTTGCGATAGGCATCCCAATCGCGATCGCGAAAGTCCTTGGTCGAGATGCCGTCGATGAGCAGGTCGCCGGAATCGAAATGATCCAGTCCGCCGATGACGTTGAGCATCGTAGTTTTACCCGAACCCGAGGGACCCAGAATGGCCACGAACTCGTTATCGCGAAAAGACAGGCTTACGTTGTCGAGCGCCACCTGCGTAAACGACTGCGTAACGTACCTTTTGCAAATGCCTTTGAGCTCCAGCATGGACGGCAACCTCTCCTGCGCAGGCACCCTGCCCGCTCTCCTCCGCCGTTCGTATTCGACGCGTTTGTCCTACTCTATCCCCATTTTTTGCCGACGCCAGTGAGGAATGTAACAAACCGCGCCAAAAAACGAACGGGACGGCGCCCAAAAAAGAGGCCCCAAGTGGGGCCTCTATATGGTGGAGATTATCTTGAAAGGCAGCGGACTACTTCGCACAGCGGCGCACGATCTTCGCCATGCTTTACGCGTTTTCTACTGCTCGCTATTCGCAATCGCCTGGTCAATAAGCTTGTCGAGCGCTGCGCGCTGCTCAGCGGAGCTGATGGCTCCCACGATTGGATCCCCTACGATGTTGCCATTCTGATCGATGACATACGTTGTCGGGAACGAGAACAAATTTGACGTGAACTTACCGGCCTCGCTATCCGACTTGAACCAGATGTTCTTATACGTCACGCCCTTCTTGCTCAGCACGTCCTTGGCATCTGCAATCTCGCCCTTGTTGCCATCGAGCGTAAAGGAATTGACGCCCACGACCTGGCCGCCCTTCTTGGCAAGCTCCTGATTCAGTTTCTCAAGATCGCCCAGCTCGCCCACGCACGGCTTGCAAGTGGTAAACCAGAAGTTCATGACGGTGACCTTGTTCTTAGAGAACAGCTCGTCGCTGTTCACGTCGTTGCCATCCAGGTCCTTGCCCGTAAAGCTGGGGAACTTCGTCGCCTCGCTCGAAGTATTGGCACCAGCCGTCATGCCAGCGGTCGAAGCGTCGACGCTCTCGCCTGCACTCGGCGTGCTTCCACAGCCGGGGAACTCCTTCTCCAGGCTCTCGAGCTTGTCCTCGATCTCCTTGATCTGCTGTGCACCGGCCTTGAGCGTCTTGAGCTCATCCGCCGTGAACTCATCCTTGGCGCCGTCGATGGTCTTGAGCAGGAAATCGCCGTAATTGCTGCCGTCCTCAATCATTGCCGAGTCTTTATTTGCCGCATTGAATACCTTTTCCCACAGCGCGTTATCACTCGAAAAGATCTCGTTCTCCTTCTGCATGAGCTTCGCATACAACTCGGCGGCCTCGTCGGCATTGGTCGGCTTCTGCGCAGTGAGTTCTGCGATCTTGGAATCGGAGCCCGCAGATTCGCTCGAATTGCCGCCAGGTGCCGAGCACGCCACAAGACACAAGGCCAGCACCGGCACCATAAACAGGGCCGCAATCTTAGAAAGCTTCATAGTCATTCCTCCGTTTTGTCGAAGCTTGTTTACTTTTATCGGCGGTCAAGGGAAACTTTTCCGCCGACACATCCAGGCCATAGCGATAGCTGATGGCATCGACGGGACAGGCCCCGATGCACTTTCCGCACCGGATACATTCGGCATGATTGGGTGCGCGGACCACATCAACGTCCATCTGACAAACCCTTGAGCACTTGCCGCACGAGACACATTTGCATGCGTCAACCCGAATCCCCAGTAGGGACACCTTATTCATGAGCGCATAGAATGCGCCGAGTGGACAAATCCATTTGCAGAAGGGGCGGTAGAACAAAACGCTCAGCACTACCACGGCAATAAGAACGAAAAGTTTCCAAGTAAAGAGCTGCCCCAGCGCAGATCGAATGCCGGCATTGGCAATGGCCAGAGGAATGGCGCCCTCGAGCACTCCCTGCGGACAGATGTACTTACAAAAGAACGGGTCACCCATGCCCACGTCGTTAACCACCAAGACGGGTAGCAGCACCACGGCAAACAGCAGCACGCCGTACTTGATGTACGTGAGCGGCTTAAGCTTTTTCGTGGAGAACTTTTTGCCGGGAATCTTATGAAGCAGCTCCTGCAGCCAGCCAAACGGGCACAGAAAGCCGCATACAAAGCGTCCCAGCAGCACGCCGAGCAAAATGAGCGTACCGGTGACGTAGTAAGAAAAGTTGAACTTGGATGAACCTACCACCGACTGGAACGACCCGATGGGGCACGCACCCGATGCCGCGGGGCACGAATAGCAGTTAAGCCCGGGTACGCAGACTGTTTTTCCCGCGCCCTGATAGATGCCGCCTTTGGCGAAGTTTGGCAGGTGAATGTTGGTGACGAGCGTCGCCGCCGCCTGAATGAATCCGCGAAATCGAGCCAAAACATGCGACGCAGTGTTTTCTCTTTTATCCAATTCCGATACACTCCAAGCACAGCCTAATCGCTTTGGCCAGCACGGCATCCGCCTCGCCACGCATAACGCCAAAGCACACCATGGCAATTCCGACGATCAACAAAGCGACCTGTACCACGGGTTTTACCGCTTTGAACAACCTGACCACTCCTTTCGTTACGCGACCATTGGACCATATCGGCTATAAAATCCGTGTTAAGCGCGATTTGAAATGTGCAAGGAGACTGTTATGCGTATTTTGATCGTCGAAGACGAGCGAGCACTGTGTGACGCAATCGCGCGCAGCTTGCGAAACTTGGCGTACAGCGTCGACTGCTGTCACGACGGACAGGAGGCGCTCGACCTACTGGACGTTGAGGCCTTCGACCTCGTGGTACTCGACCTCAACCTTCCCCGCATCGACGGCATGACCGTGCTCGGGAAACTTAGGAAAACTGACTGCGAGACTAAGGTACTGATTCTGTCCGCACGTGGCGGGGTATTCGATAAAGTCGCCGGACTCGATGCCGGCGCCAACGATTATCTCACCAAGCCGTTTCATCTGGACGAGCTTGCGGCAAGGATCCGCAGCCTTACCCTCAGGCGCTTTACACAAAGCGACATAGTTTTAACCTGCGGAAAGCTCCACTTTGACACCAAGGCGCGCATCGCATCCGTGGACAGTGAGGCTTTATCTCTTACGCGCAAGGAAACGGGAATCTTGGAATACCTGATGCTTAATCAGGGGCGTCCGGTAAGTCAAGAGGAGCTTATCGAGCACGTTTGGGATAGCAGCGTGAACAGCTTTAGCAACGCAATCCGCGTTCATATCTCGTCACTCCGCAAAAAGCTACGCAGCGCTTTGGGATACGACCCAATTCGCAATCGGATTGGAGAGGGCTATGTTATGGAGGATAGCGAATGAAAAGGCTTTCGCTGCAATGGCGCATAACGATTATGACGGCACTGCTCACGTGTGCAGCATGCGTGCTGACAAACTGCCTGGTCGGCTATACGGGCATGCGCTACATGGATGCCATCGGCAGTAATATCTCGGCTTTTAACGCAACCGGCGAAAAATCGCCCCAGGCGTTCGACCCAACGAAAGCGACCCCCGATGACAAGGTCACAATCGTCGTAAACGACGCACAAGAGTCTTTTAGCACGACAACCTGGTGCATCACGGCTGGAGTCACACTCCTTGGCGGCGTGCTGGCATACTTTGTGAGCGGCCGTGCACTCAAACCGCTACGAGCTTTTGCAGCCCAGGTTGAGCGCGTGCAGCCTGACAACCTAAGCGAAATCAGACTCAGTGAAGATGTGCCCACTGAGCTACAACGATGCAGCGCCTCTTTCAACGACATGATCGCCCGTCTTGGCGAAGGGTTCTCTGCACAGCGTCAGTTTACCGGCAACGCTGCACACGAGCTGCGCACCCCGCTCGCCCTTATGCAAGCACAGATTGAACTATTCATCTCCGAGCACTCCGGTTTGCAACCCGAAACAGCCGAGCTGCTCGGCCTGCTACAAGAACAAACCGAGCGCATGTCTCGAATGACCAAGGTATTGCTCGAGATGAGTGAGCTCCGCAGCGTTCCTTGCGAGGACGATGTTGAACTTGGCCCCTTGTCCGAAGAGGTCCTCACCGACCTTGCGCCACTTGCCGAGAATAAGGGCATAGCCCTCAATTGTGCTGGAGACGCTTTAGTAATCGGGAACGATGCGCTCCTCTATCGGCTGGTGTTTAACTTGACCGAAAACGCCATCCGTTACAGCCACTCCGGCTCGACTGTCAACGTCTCCATCAGCGACAGCGACAGCCACGTGCTCCTACGAGTCAAAGATGAGGGCCCGGGAATACCCAAGCAGTACCGTGAGAGCATCTTCCAGCCGTTCTTTCGTCTAGACAAATCCCGCAGCAGGGCATACGGCGGCGCAGGACTCGGGCTAGCGCTCGTTTGGGAGATTGCAGCGCTTCACGGTGGCACGGTAGAGGTCGAAGCAAGTTCCGAGAACGGGACCGTGATGCTCGTGACCCTCTCAAAGGGGGCCACCACGTGATCCGACTGTCCAGGGGTCCCACTCGGCATTGTGAAACGCGTCCCAAAACTTGGACATGAGAAATGGGAGGCAGTTCGCATCTATGCCGAGGACGAAGTCTTGGCGGGGATTCAGAATGCGCAGAGGAAGCTTACGGCAGAAA